>NZ_DIEJ01000266.1:0-3669 GCF_002418565.1 Achromobacter sp. UBA5777
GCACGCTGCTCGCCGCCACCGACCGCCCCGGTTCCGACGCTGGACCCGCCCGCCGTGGCGGCACGCTCGTCGCCACGTGGGGCGGCCTGGAGCCGCAAGCCCTGTTCGTGCCGGGCGGCGGCGGTTCCAGCCCGTTTCAGACGTCCACCAAGATCCTGGAACGCCTGCTCAAGCTGGACGCCGACCTGAAATTCCAGCCCGCGCTGGCCCTGTCGGTCACGCCGTCCGCAGACTTTCGCAGCTACACGATCAAGCTGCGCGAGAACGTCACCTGGCACGACGGCGCGCCGTTCACGTCGGCCGATGTGGTCTACAACGTACTGCAGCACTGGAAGCCCATTTCGGCCGGCATCGCGCTCAAGTCGCTGACAGAAGCCTCGGCGCCGGATCCGCACACGGTTGTGCTGACCTTCAACGCCCCGGTGCCCGAGTTCTTCCTGAAGTCCACCCTGTCCGGCCAGTATCAACTGCTGGTGCCCAAGCACCTGTACGACGGCAAGGACCTGATCACCAATCCGCTGAACAACACGCCGGTGGGCACCGGGCCGTGGAAGTACGGCAAGTGGGTGCGCGGGAGCCATGTCGAGTACCTGCGCAACGACAAGTACTGGAACGCCACGCAGCCGAACCTGGACAAGTTGGTGATCCGCTGGTGGGCGGACCCCGCCTCGCGCGGCGCGGCGCTGGAAACCGGCGAGCTGGGCCTGGCCTATTCCAACCCCGTGCCCGCGCGCGACATCGACCGGCTGGTCAAGACCGGCAAGGTCGTCGTGGATACGCGCGGCTACCAGAACACCGCGTGGACGGTCACCGTCGAGTTCAACCAGCGGCGCGACATCGTCAACCGCCGCGAGGTCCGCCAGGCCATCCTGCACGCCATCGACCGGCAATTCATCGTCGACACCATCTATTACGGCCGCGGCAAGCCGGCGATTGCGCCCATCTTCAGCAGCAATCCGCTGTTCTTCACCGACGATGTGCCGCGCTATGCCTTCGATCCGAAGAAGGCGGCCGCCCTGCTGGACGCGGCTGGCTTGCCGGTCAAGGACGGCAAGCGCTTCACCGTCAACCTGCTGGCCGCCGCCTGGTTCGAGGAGAACGCCAAGCTCGGCCAGTACCTGAAACAGGCGCTGGAAGACGTCGGCATCGCCGTGAAGCTTGATTCCGTGGACCGCGCCACTGCGCTCAAGCGCATCTATGGCGAATACGACTACGACATCGCGGTATCGAACTTCACGTCGCCGCTGGAGCTGGTGCCCACCGTAACGCAGTTCTTCACGACCGACGGCATCGTCAAGGGCGCCGCGTTCCGCAACGCCACGGGCTATTCCAGCCCCGAAATGGATGGCATCGTCGGCAAGCTGGCCGTCGAAACGGATCCGGAGGCCCGCCGCAAGCTGGCTGCGCAGTTCGCCCGCCTGGCGTCCACCGACGTGCCGATCGTGCCGCTGGTGGAAATCCAGTCGTTCACGCTGGCCGGCAAGAACGTGCGCAACTTCACGACCGGCGCCAACGTCCAGGGCGAAACCCTGGCCGACGTTTGGCTGCAGGCCTGAGGACGACATGGCTCTCCGCCTGATCTCGCGCCGGCTGCTTCAGGCCATTCCGCTCCTGCTGGGCGTTGTGGTGCTGAACTTTGCCCTGATCCAGTCCGTGCCGGGGACCTTCCTGGATGTCATGACGGCCGAGCAGCAGGTCACTGACCCGGCGCTGATCGAGCGCCTGCGCGTGACCTACGGGCTGGACCAGCCACCGGCGGTGCAGTTGCTCAAGTACATCGGGTCGGTCGCACAACTGGATCTGGGTTACTCCTACCGCCACAACCTGCCGGTGCTGGACGTGATCCTGGCGCACCTGCCCGCCACGCTTGGGCTGATGCTGGCCAGCATCGCCATCGCCGTACTGGTGGGCGTGGCGGCCGGCATCGTGTCGGCCGTCAAGGTCAACACGTGGTGGGACAGCGCCGTGTCGGCCTTCGCGGTGCTGTGCTTTGCGGCGCCGAGCTTCTGGCTGGGCATCATGCTGATCATTATGTTCTCGGTGAAGCTGGGCTGGTTTCCGGTGGGCGGCATGGTCACCATCGGGCTGGACGGCGGGCTGTGGCGCCAGGCGCTGGACATCCTGCACCACCTGGCGCTGCCGGCCGTGGCGTTGGGACTGTTCTATTCCGCCGCCTATGCCCGCGTGATGCGCGCCTCGATGCTGGAAGTCAGCCGCATGGATTACGTGCGCACGGCCCATGCCAAGGGGTTGACCCGCGTCGCCGTCGTGTTGCGCCATGTACTGCGCAACGCCGTCCTTCCCATCGTGACCCTGCTGGGCCTGCAACTGGGCGCCGTGCTGGGCGGCAGCATCGTCATCGAGTCGGTGTTCAGCTGGCCCGGCATCGGCGCCGTGCTGTTCGACAGCGTCATGAGCCGCAACTACCCGGTCGTGCTGGGCATCCTGGTGCTCAGTTCGGTCGTGGTCATCATCGCCAACATCTTTGTGGATCTGGCGTATACGCGCCTGGATCCGCGCATCAAGGCCGCCTGACATGTCCGCTACCTCCGCTGCAACTGTCCCCGCCGCCGCGCCGGCCGCCCGCCGCCCGGATGCGTTCGCCATGCGCTTTGCCCGCAACCGCGGCGCCGTGGCCGGCGCGCTGGTCCTGCTGCTGGTCGCGCTGGTGGCGGCCGGCGCCGACTGGCTTTATCCCGTCAACCCGCTGCGCATCGTCGGCGCGCCCGAGATCTGGCCGTTCGAGTCCTGGCGTTATCCGCTGGGCACGGACTCCATGGGCCGCGACATCGCCGCTCTCATTGCCCACGGCGCGCGCGCGACGCTCCTGATCGGCCTGGTGGCCGCCGCCACCGCCACGCTGATCGGCGTTACCGTTGGCGCGGCTGCTGCCTGGGCAGGCGGCTGGGTGGATGAAGGGTTGATGCGCCTGACCGAACTGTTCCAGATCATTCCCAACGTGGTCTTCGTGCTGACGGTCGTATCGGTGCTCGGTCCACGCATCGAGCACATCACGCTGGCGGTAGGCCTGGTGTCCTGGCCGCCGATCGCCCGTCTGACTCGCGCGGAATTCCTGTCCTTCAAGGAGCGCGAATTCGTGCAGGCCTGCCGCGCGGTCGGCATGAGCCCGTGGCGCATCGCCGCCGCCGAAGTCCTGCCCAATGCGCTGCCGCCAGTCATCGTGATGTCGTCGCTGGTGGTGGCCGGGGCCATCCTGTACGAATCGGTGGTGTCCTTCCTGGGGCTGGGCGATCCCAACATCGCAAGCTGGGGCCGGCTGGTGGGCGAAGGCCGCAGCCTGATCCGATCCTCCTGGTACATCTGCGCCGTGCCCGGCGTGGCCATCATGCTTACCGTGCTGTCGCTGAACCTGGTCGGCGACGGCCTGAACGACGCGCTCAATCCCACGCTGCAAAAGCGCTGAGCCGTCCACTTCTGGAAGTCTTTCTCATGACGCATTCCCCCCAAAATCTTGGCGACCTTGCCGATCCGCGCCTGCCGGCCGACCTGCCCGCGCTCATCGACCTGCGCGTGCCTGACGCACCTTGGCAGTTGACCCACGGCGAGGCCGACCGCCTGGCCGGCGGCGTGGCCGCGTGGCTGACCGCGCGCGGCCTGCCGCCCGGCTCACGCGTCGCCATCGCTGCGCTGAACCGCGCCGAGTACCTG
>NZ_DIEJ01000277.1:0-5390 GCF_002418565.1 Achromobacter sp. UBA5777
TCCGGCTCCGCCGGTCCGCAGTCCGCGCCCCTGGGGGGAGCGCCGTAGGCGCTTGGGGGGGGCGCCATACGGCGGCTCTGCCGGTCCGCCGCCGGCGCCCCTGGGGGACGCGCAGCAGGCGCAAGGGGGGCCTAATTAATTCCGTAGTGGTTTGCCGGTTTCAAGGGTGTGGCGGATGCGCGCCTGCGTTTCCGGCGTGCGCAGCAGCGCCACGAACTCCTTGCGCTCCACCGCCAGCAGCCATTCCTCGTCGACCTTCGTGCCGGTCTCGACCTCGCCGCCGCACAACGCGACCGCCGCGCTACGCGCCACGCGGTAATCGTGCGCGCTGATCATGCCGCCTTCGCGCATATTGACCAGCACCATCTCGAAGTTGGCGATGCCATTACGGCCGGCCACCGGCACGTCCTGCAACCGCGCGGGCGGGGNNATAGCCTGCCTGCGCCGCGGCCCGCGCCTGGCCGATGGCCACATAAAGCAGTTCGCCCGGATGGAACAGCACGATGTCGTGCTCGCGCGCGAACCCGGCGTCGATGGCCTCCAGCCCGCTCTTGGCCACCTGGGCCATCGCAATCGTCTGGAAGACCGGTTGCAGATACGGAAAGACCTCGCCCGGCGTGGCCGTCTTGGCCGCCAGCGCCGCAGCGCGCGCGGCAAATTCCTTGCTGCCGCCACCCGCCGGAATCAGGCCCACACCGGCTTCGACCAGGCCGATGTAGCTTTCCAGCGCCAGCACGCGGTGCGAGGCGTGCATCAGGAATTCGCAGCCGCCGCCCAGCGCCATCCCCTGCACGGCGGCCACCGTCGGAATCTGCGCGTACTTGAACGACTGCGACGCGCGCTGGAATTTTTCGACCGTGGCTTCCAGCATCTCCCATTGGCCCGCCGCGCACGCTTCGACCACCTGCTGCAGGTTGGCGCCCACGGCAAACGGTGCGTCGTGCCAGATGACCAGGCCGTCGAATTCGCGTTCGGCCTTGGCCACCGCCTGCAGCACGCCTTCCAGCACTTCGGCGCCCAGCGTGTGGTTGCGCGACGTGACGGACAGAATGGCGATGCCGGCGTCGACCTGCGGCAGGTTCCACAGGCGCACGCCTTCGTTTTCCCAGACGGTGACGCCACGGTCGTCGGGCGCTTCGCCCACGACGCGCTCCGGGAACAGCTGGCGCGCGTACACCGGCAGCGTCGAGCGCGGATGCAGCTTGCCCGTGCGTGCGGAATACGACCCTTCAGGGGCGTGCACGCCCTGGCGGCCGGGCTCCAGCACCCAAGCGGGCAGGGGCGTGTCGCTCATGGCGCGGCCGGCGGCGATGTCCTCGGCCACGGCGGCGGCAATCGCCTGCCAGCCGGCGGCCTGCCACGTTTCAAACGGGCCTTGCGACCAGCCAAAGCCCCAACGCATGGCCAGATCCAGGTCGCGTGCGTTGTCGGCCACGTGCTCAAGCTGCACGGCGCTGTAGTGGAAGATGTCGCGGAACAGGCTCCACAGGAATTGCGCCTGCGGGTGGTCGCTGGCGCGAAGCGCGGCAAAGCGCTTGGCCGGATCGCGTTCCTTGAGCAGCGCCGCCACCTCGTCGGCCAGCTTGCCGGTGCCGGGAGCGTAATCCTGCTTTTTCAGATCCAGCACCTGGATCTCGCGCCCCTGCTTGCGATATACGCCGGCGCCGCTTTTCTGGCCGAGCGCGCCCTTGGATATCAGCGCCGACAGCCATTCCGGCAGCGCGAAATACTGATGCCACGGATCGTCGGGCAGGTTCTTTTCCATCGTGCCCACGACGTGGGCCAGCGTGTCCAGCCCGACCACGTCGGCGGTGCGGTACGTGGCGCTCTTGGGGCGGCCGATCTTGGGGCCGGTCAGCGCGTCGACTTCGTCGAAGGCCAGACCCAGGCGCGCGGTGTGGTGCATGGCGGCCAGGATCGAGAACACGCCGATGCGGTTGGCCACGAAGTTCGGGGTATCGAGCGCGCGGATCACGCCCTTGCCCAGCGCAGACGTCAGCCAGGTTTCCAGCTGGTCCAGCACGGCCGGCTGCGTGTGCGCCGTGGCGATGATTTCCACCAGGCGCATGTAGCGCGGCGGATTGAAGAAATGGATGCCGCAGAAGCGGTCGCGCAGCCCGGCGGGCAGCGCGTTGGCCAGCGCGTCGATGGACAGGCCGGACGTGTTGGAGGCGACGATGGCGCCCGGCGCGACATGCGAGGCGATGCGCTCGTACAGCGCCGTCTTCCAGTCCATGCGCTCGGCGATGGCCTCGATGATGAGGTCGCAGCCTTGCAGGCGCTCCAGGTCGTCATTGTAGTTGGCGGGCGTAATGAGCGCCAGGCGTGATGCGCCGGCCAGCGGCGCGGGTTCCAGCTTCTTGAGACCGGCCAGCGCCTTCTTGACGGTGCCGTTGCGGTCGCCTTCGCGGGCGGCCAGGTCGAACAGCGTGACCGGCACGCCGGCATTGGCCAGGTGGGCGGCGATCTGCGCGCCCATGACGCCGGCACCCAGCACGGCGACGTGTTTGACGACGAACTTGCTCAAGGGAGTCTCCTGAAAAGGCGGGCGGACGGCGCGCGGCCGTCCGCCCGTTCACGGCTAGAAGCGGGACGAGAGCTGCAGGCCGAAGATGTGGCCGCTGCTGTCGTAGGTGCCCGCGACGCGGCCCTTGGTGGCCTGGCTGCCGGACGTGGTGTCGATGTCCGTCTTGCGCAGGTACAGGTACGTGTAGCCGACGTCGATCGTGGTGGACTTCGTGGCGGCCCATTGCACGCCGGTCGAGAACCAGTAGCGGTCGTTGTCGGGCAGGGAAGTGGGACGGTCGGCGGCATCGTGCACCGGCGATTGGTCGAAGGCCAGGCCGAACTTCCACTTCCAGGCCGGGGCGAACTTGTAGTTCGCGCCCACGGCGACGCGCCAGGTGTCGCGGAAGTTGAGCGGCAGCTCGTCGTCGCGCGCGCCCGGGCCCGAGTTCTTGATCTTGAGCTCCGGAATGCTGCTCCAGCCCGTCCAGGACACGTCGCCCAGCAGTTCCCACTTTTCGTTGAGCTGGTGCGTGGCGCTCAGGATCAGCGTGTCGGGCAGGTCGACGTTGGCCTTGGCGTCGAAGGACACGGATTGGCCGGTGGGGCCGATGTTGTCGATATCGGTGTCGCCCTTGGCCGAGTGCTTGATCTTCGAGCGGTAGGACAGGCCGATGCGCGTGTCTTCGGTGGGTTGCAGCATGAAGCCGACGTTCCAGCCCCACGCGTCACCCTTCAGATTCAGGTCCGCGTCGCCATTCGTGGCCAGCGGCAGGCCGGCGATGGGCACGACGGTCTTTTTCTTGTAGGTCGCATCGATGTGCTGCCAGTTCACGCCAAAGCCCATCGAAAACTTCTCGTTGACCTTGTAGGCGATGGACGGATTGACGTTGATGGTCTTGATGTCGAACTTGTTCGAGTGGTACTGGCCGACCCAACCGTCGTCGTATTCGGTCATCAGGCCGAAGGGGGCGCCGACGCCCAGGCCGATGTACCACTGCTCGTTCAGTTGCCAGGAGGCATAGATGTTGGGCACGACGCCCAGGTGGCCCGCGTCCCCGCCATTGCCGCCGGTGGGAACCGAACCGTTCAAGCCTGATCCGGGAATACCGGGCACGCTGGGATTGCGGCTGTTTCCGTTGTCCGAAAACTTGAACGACGGTTTGATCAGGTTTACCCCGCCGGAGAAATTGAGCCCTGGCAGATAGGTCAAGCCTGCCGGGTTGAAATACATGATGCTGGCATTCTCCGGGTTTGCCGCTGAGCCGGCATACGCGTTGCCCAGGCCGCTGGCGTTCTGCTCCAAGAGCTGAAAGCCGGCAGCGTAGGACGTTGCGGATGCGCCCAGGCCGACCAGGATGGCCGACAGGGTGCTCAGGGACAATGGACGTCTGCGCATGGTACTGACTCCTCGAGTTGAATGTGTGTCTCTCTCTACCACTGCCGGCCTGTTGCTGCCGGTCTATTCGGCGCGAGCTGCTGTGCTGCGGTGCTGCTGGGTGCTGCCGTCTTCGTAATGCAAGGGGCCGCCCGTGAAAGGCGCGAAGCCCGTTCCAAAAATCACGCCGGCGTCGGCCAGGTCGGCGTCGGCCACGATGCCGCTGGACACGCGTTGCCGCGTGGCGTCGATCAGCGGCTGGATCAGGCGTTGCGCCAGGCCTGCCGGGGCGGCGGCGGGGTCGCGTTGCTTGACCGGCTTGCCGTCGCGCCAGGTGTAAAAGCCCTTGCCGCTTTTTTTGCCGAGTTCGTTGCGGGCCAGACGGTCTGCCAGGCATCGCGGCGGCGCCGCGCCGTCGGCAAGCTGCGCGCCAGCGTCCCGCGCGATGTCCAGGCCCACGGTGTCTGCCAGTTCCAGCGGTCCCATCGGCATGCCGAAGGCCACCATGGCGGCGTCCACGGATTCCGGCGCGACGCCGTCGTCCACGCTGCGCATGGCCTGCAGCATGTAAGGCGCCAGCACCGCGTTCACCAGAAAGCCGGGCGCGCTCTTGACCGGCAGCGCCAGCTTGTCGATCTGGCCGACAAAGGCGCAGGCGCGGGCTTCTATGGCGGGATCGCCGCCGTCCGCGTGCACGACTTCCACCAGCGGCATCTTGGCCACGGGGTTGAAGAAGTGAATGCCCACCAGACGATCCGGACGGGCCAGGCCTTCGCGGAGCGTTTCGAGCGACAGGCTGGACGTGTTGGTGGCCAGCAGCGCATCGGGCTTCATGCGCGGCTCCAGGGACTGGTACAGCGCGCGCTTGGCGTCGGGCTGCTCGCTGATGGCTTCGATGATGACGTCCGCCAGCGGTACGCCGCCGCCCGCCGGATCCGGGACCAGCCGGTCGAACGCGGCGCGCGCCAGACGCGGATCCTTCAGTCGGCGCGCGTAGAGCTCGGCGGCGCGCTTGATGGCGGGCGCGATGCGCGACATCTCCTGGTCCTGCAGCGTGACGGTCATGCCCTTGAGCGCGCACCAGGCGGCGATGTCGCCACCCATCACGCCCGCACCCACCACATGGACGTGACGGGCCGGCGCGACGCCAGGCTGCTTGCCATTGGCCTTCAGGCGCTCCTGCAGACGGAACACGCGCAGCAGGTTGCGCGCGGTGCCGGACGAAATGATGCGGTCGATGAGATCGGGCGCCTTCAGCGCATTGCCGCCGTGCTTTTCCCAGATCTCCACGATGGCGGGCGCTGCAGGGTAGTGGCCGAGCGGATCCTTGGCTGCGATCTGCTTGCGGGCGCGGTTGGCGACGATGGCCTTGAACGGCCAGCGGTTCAGCAGTCCTCCAAACCCGCGCGCGCGCCGGGCGGGCTTGCGCGACAGCACGGTCTGGCGCGCCGCGGCGAGCAGCAGCCGCGGGGGAACACGCGCGTCGACCAGCCCCAGCGAGGCCGCG
>NZ_DIEJ01000278.1:0-12187 GCF_002418565.1 Achromobacter sp. UBA5777
CAGGCTGCAGGCGATTGCCGCGCTCGGCCAACTGCCTGATCCCGCTGCGGCCGCGGTGCTGCAGGCGCTGGGCAGCGACCAGCTCTACGCCACTGCCGACGGCCGCGTGCTGATCGGCGCCGGCGGGTCGCGCGCCCTTGACCCATCCACGGGCGCTGCCGTGGACCTGCCCGCGGACGCGGGCACGATCTCCATCAACAACCGTCTGCGCCGCGCCATCGAGGCCGCGCTGGCGGGATCCCGTCTGTTTTCCGACAACGCCAACGAGCGTCTGGACGCGGCCCGGCGGCTGCAGCAGACCGGCGATCCGGCGCGACTGCCCATGCTGGAAAAGGCGCTGGCGGCGGAAAAGAACGAGGCCGTGCGCGGCGCGCTCGTGATCGCGCAGGCCAACCTGGAACTGAAAAGCGAAGACCCCGCCAAGCGCCGCCACGCGGTGCAGGTGTTGGGCGACACGAAGAATGCGGCCTTCCGGCCCACGCTGGCGGCGCTGACGCAGGAACGCGACGGAACGTTCGCCGAACCCGACGGCGGCGTGCGCGAGGCGGCGGCCAATGCGCTCAAGCAGATCGACCGGCACCTGGCCACGATCGAATGGGCAGGCAATCTGTTTTACGGCGTGAGCCTGGGCAGCGTGCTGCTGCTGGCTGCGCTGGGACTTGCCATCACCTTCGGCCTGATGGGCGTCATCAACATGGCGCACGGCGAGCTGCTGATGATCGGCGCCTACGTGACGTACGTGGTGCAGACCGTGTTTCGCGCCTGGCTGCCGGGTTGGCTGGATTGGTATGTCGTGGCCGCCCTGCCGCTTGCCTTCGTGGTGACGGCGCTCGTGGGCATGGCGCTGGAACGTACGGTGATCCGCTGGCTGTATGGCCGCCCGCTTGAAACGCTGCTGGCCACCTGGGGCATCAGCCTGATGCTGATGCAAGGTGTGCGGTCGCTCTTTGGCGCGCAGAACGTGGAGGTCGGCAACCCCAGCTGGATGTCGGGCGGCGTGACCGTGCTGGGCGGGCTGGTGCTTACCTACAACCGGCTCGTCATCATCGGCTTTGCGTTCTTTGTCGTCTTCCTGGTGTGGGCGTTGCTGAACCACACGCGGCTTGGCCTATTCGTGCGCGCCATCACGCAGAACCGGCGCATGGCTGACTGCGTGGGCGTGCCCACCGGACGCGTCGACATGCTGGCCTTCGGCCTGGGCTCGGGCATCGCGGGGCTGGCCGGCGTGGCGCTCTCGCAGCTTGGCAACGTGGGGCCGGACCTGGGCCGCGGCTACATCGTCGACTCGTTCATGGTCGTGGTGCTGGGCGGCGTGGGCCAGCTTGCCGGCACCGTCATCGCCGCACTCGGCCTGGGCGGCGTGAATAAATTCCTGGAGCCTTACGCGGGAGCTGTCATGGCCAAGATCACCATCCTGGTGCTCATCGTGCTGTTCGTCCAAAAGCGGCCGCAAGGCCTGTTCGCCCCCAAGGGCCGGAGCGTCGAATGAAACAGACCGCGCTGACCGACCTGAACCTGCTGGCACGCCGCCCGATCTTCTCGGGCCGCGTATGGGCCGCGCTGGCCGCGGGCGTCGTCCTGCTGGCGCTGTTGCCGCTGATGAATCTCGTGTTTCCGCCTGGCCATGCGCTGCATGTGTCGGCCTACGCCGTGGCCTTGATGGGCAAGTTCATGTGCTACGCCATGGCGGCGCTGGCGCTGGACCTGGTGTGGGGCTATGCGGGCATCCTGTCGCTGGGCCACGGCCTGTTCTTTGCGCTGGGCGGCTACGCGCACGGCATGTACCTGATGCGCGCCATCGGCCGCGACGGCGTCTACCAGAGCGACCTGCCCGACTTCATGGTGTTCCTGGATTGGAAGACCTACCCCTGGTACTGGTCCTTCACCGAACACTTCTGGTACGCGATGCTGCTGGTGGTGCTGGTGCCCGGCGTGCTGGCCTTCGTCTTCGGCTACTTCGCCTTCCGCTCGCGCATCAAGGGCGTGTACTTCTCGATCATTACGCAGGCGCTGACCTTTGCCGCGATGCTGCTGTTCTTTCGCAACGACACGGGGTTTGGCGGCAACAACGGCTTTACCGATTTCAAGCGCATCCTGGGCTTTGACATCACCGCGCCCGGCACGCGCGCCACGTTGTACTGGGTGACGCTGGCGGCGCTGGCCGGCGCGCTGATTCTCGCGCGCATGGTCACGCAGAGCAAGCTGGGACGCGTGCTGACCGCCGTGCGCGATGCCGAAAGCCGCGTGCGCTTCATCGGCTACGACCCGCTGGGATTCAAGCTGTTCGTGTGGACGCTGTCGGCCGTGCTGTGCGGCATCGCCGGGGCGCTGTACGTGCCGCAGGTCGGCATCATCAATCCCGGTGAAATGTCCACCGAGAACTCCATCGAGATGGTCATCTGGGTCGCAACGGGCGGGCGCGGCACGCTGATCGGCCCCATCATCGGCGCGGGCGCCGTCAACGGATTGAAGACCTGGTTCACCAGCGTGCTGCCGGAATACTGGCTGTACGCGCTGGGTCTCATCTTCGTGCTGGTGACCCTGTTCCTGCCCACCGGCATCGTCGGTCTTGCCCGCCGCATCGCGGCCCGCGTCCAGGAGAAAAAGGCATGACCACCACGCACATCGAATCGGCCGCGCTGGACGGCGGCCCGAGCGGCGACGCCGGCTATGGCCGGGTCAGCCCCAAGGGCCTGGACACCAGCCACGGCGCCATCCTGTACCTGGAAGGCATCACAGTCAGCTTCGACGGCTTCAAGGCGCTGAACGACCTCACGCTGGATATCGGCGTGGGCGAACTGCGCTGCATCATCGGCCCCAACGGCGCCGGCAAGACCACGATGATGGACGTCATCACCGGCAAGACGCGGCCCACGTCGGGCACGGCGTACTTCGGCCAGAGCATCGACCTGACGACGCTGAGCGAGGCGCAGATCGCGCACGCGGGCATCGGCCGCAAGTTCCAGCGCCCCACGGTGTTCGAGCAGCACACCGTGTTCGAGAACCTGGAATTGGCGATGAAGACGGACAAGCGCGTGCGCCCCACCCTGTTCTCGCGGCTGTCCACCGAACAGGCCGACCGCATCGGCGAGACGCTGGATCTGATCCGGCTTCGGGCCGAGGTCTGGCGGCCCGCGGGCCTCTTGTCCCACGGCCAGAAGCAGTGGCTGGAGATCGGCATGTTGCTGATGCAGGAGCCGCAGTTGCTGCTGCTGGACGAACCCGTGGCCGGCATGACCGACGCCGAGACCGAACGCACCGGCGAACTCTTGAACGAACTGCGCGGCCGGCATTCCCTGATGGTGGTGGAACACGACATGGACTTCGTGAACCAGATCGCGGGCGATGGCAAGGTGACGGTGCTGCACGAAGGCTCGGTGCTGGCCGAAGGCCCGATGAGCCGCGTGCAGGCCGACCCGCGCGTGATCGAAGTCTACTTGGGGCGCTGAACATGCTGGACGTAAGCACGATCGACCAATACTACGGCGGCAGCCATACCCTGCGCGGCGTGTCGCTGTCGGTGCGGCAAGGGGAATGCCTGGCGCTGCTAGGCCGCAATGGCGTGGGCAAGACGACGCTGCTCAAGTGCGTCATGGGCGTGCTGCCCGTGGCGCGCGGCGGCATCGCCTTCGACGGGGCCGACATCACGCGCCTGGCGCCGCACCAGCGCGCCGCGCGCGGCATGGCTTATGTGCCCCAGGGCCGCGACATCTTCGCGCGGCTGACGGTCGAAGAAAACATCCTGATGGGCATGGCGACCAAACCCGCGGCCCGCGCCCGCCGCATCAAGGAGGAAGTCTTTGAACTGTTCCCGGTGCTGAAAAGCATGCTGTCGCGGCGCGGCGGCGATCTGTCTGGCGGGCAACAGCAGCAGTTGGCCATCGCGCGGGCGCTGGTGGCCGAGCCCAAGCTCATCATCCTGGACGAGCCCACCGAAGGCATCCAGCCGTCCATCATCAAGGACATCGCGCGGGTGATCCACATGCTGCGCCAGCGCGGCGACATCGCGATCCTGCTGTGCGAACAGTATTTTGATTTCGCGCGCGAACTGGCGGACCAGTTTGTCGTGTTGTCGCGCGGCGAGGTGGTGGCAAGCGGCGGACGCGATGCGATCGACGGCGAGGACGTGCGGCGGCATCTGTCGGTGTGACGGCGACGCGGCGCCGCCGGACTGCGGCGCGGTAGATGGACTATGCTCCGGGTCTTGCCTTGCTCAATGGCATGGCGCAGTTGCATTGTGCAGATTCATCGCGCATCACCCGAAAGAGGAGCCCTCATGTCCCACGTCATCATCTATCACAATCCCAAGTGCGGCACCTCGCGCAACACGCTGGGCCTGATCCGCAACGCCGGCATCGAGCCGCAGGTCGTCCTGTACCTGGAAACGCCGCCCTCGCGCGACACGCTGAAGGCGCTCTTCAAGAAGGCCGGTGTCAGCGTGCGCGATGCCCTCCGCGAAAAAGGCACGCCCTATGCGGAACTGGGCCTGGACGACACGACGCTGTCGGACGACGCGCTGCTGGACGCGATCGAGCAGCACCCGATCCTGTTGAACCGTCCCTTTGTATCGACCCCGCTGGGCGCGAAACTGTGCCGGCCGTGCGAACTGGTGCTGGATATTCTTCCGTCGCCGCAGAAGGGCGCTTTCTCGAAGGAAAGCGGCGAGCCGGTTGTCGATGCCCAGGGCAATCGCATCCAGAAGTAAAAGCGGCCGTATCGAAGCGCGTTGTAAGGGAACTGACGGGTACGGTCATTACCATCGCGGCAACCGATTTATTACGCCGCAATGACGTGTCATGGATTCCCTGGAAAGCTTCAACCAGTCCCTTTTTCTTCTGATCAACGCCGACCCCGCCACGCCCGCGTGGCGGATCCATGCGGCCATGCTGGTGGCGAACAAGCTCATCCTGCTGGTGCCGGGCGTCATGGCCGCCGTGTGGCTGTGGGGCAAGGAGGCGCAGCGCAGCTTGATGCTCAAGGCGCTGGTTAGCGTCGCCGTGGCGCTGGCCGCCAGCTATTTGTGCGGCATGCTGTGGCCGCAGCCGCGGCCCTTCGTGATCGGCTTGGGGCACGCCTTCTTCACGCACAAGGCAACGTCGTCGTTTCCCAGCAATCACACGATCATCATTGCAACCTTCGCCTTCGCGCTGATCCTGGACCGGCGCTGGGCGGGATGGGGCTGGCTGGCGTTGGCGAGCGCCGTCCTCGTGGGGTCGTCGCGCGTGTATCTGGGCGTGCATTTCCCGCTGGATATCCTGGGCGGATTGTTGCTGGCGCCTGTGGCGGCGGCGGTCACGATTCCCGTGTGGCGCCGCGCAGGCGCACCGCTGACTGCGGCGGTGCAGGGGGTGTATCGCAAGGTGCTTGCCCTGCCGATTGCGCGCGGATGGATCCGCGCATGACGGGGGTCACGACGGCGGATGCGGCAGCGGCCGCGATGGCCGCTCCCGCCCTGCCCCTCAATTCACCGCGACCTTGGCTTCCTTGACCAGCTTCGCGTAATTCGCGGTGTCCGCGCCAATGCGCGCCTGCATTTCCGCGGGCGTATCGCCGATCGGCACCGCGCCGATCTCCGCCATGCGGCGCGTGAAGTCCGGCGAACGGATGATCTTCACCATCTCGGCATTCAGCCGGTCAACCACTTCCTTGGGTGCGGCGGCCGGCGCCAGCACACCGAACCACGTGCCCATGTTGAAGGGCTTCAGACCGGCCTCTTCCATGGTCGGCACGTCCGGCAGCGCGGCCGAACGCTGATTGGTGGTGACGGCCAGCGCGCGCAGCTTGCCGCTCTGGATGTGCGCGAGCACCGGCGTGATGGTGTCGAACGACATGTCGATCTGGCCGCCGAGCAGATCGGTCGTCAGCGGACCGCTGCCCTTGTAGGGCACATGCAGCAACTGCACATGGCCCGCGCGCTCGAACTGCGCGCCGATCAGATGCTGGCCCGTACCCATGCCGTTGGAACCGTAGGTCAGCTTGCCGGGCGACGCCTGCGCCAGTTTCAACAGCGACGCCACGTCCTTGGCCTGCAGTTTCGGGTTGACGACCAGCACGTTGGGCACCAGCGCCACAGTGGTGACCGGCGCGAAGTCCTTCTGGAAGTCGTAATGCAGGCTCTTGTAGACGCTGGTGGCGATGGTGTGATGCACCGCGCCCATCAGCAACGTGTAGCCGTCCGGCGCGGCCTTGGCGACGTAGTCCGCGCCCAGCGTGGAACCCGCGCCGGGCTTGTTCTCGACCACCACCGGCTGCCCCAGGCTCTTGGCCAATTCCTGCCCCAGCGCGCGCGCCAACACATCCGTCGTGCCCCCGGCCGGAAACGGCACGACCAGGCTCACGGGACGCGCCGGGTAGGACTGCGCCTGCGCGCCGGCCGAGAATGAAACGCCGATCAGGCAGGCGAACGCCAGGGCGCGCGCGGTCATCGCTTTCTTATGCATGATTTGTCTCCTGACTACGAATGAACTTCGCTTGTTGTTGTGTTGCCGGGCGCAGGGGTCGGATCTGAGGTCCTCTTACCTGACCGGATTTCCTGAAGCCGTAAGACAGATTCAGGTGTCTGACACCGGAACCGGTCTTACATCAAAGGGGGGTGTCTGACACCGGAAACAGTCCTACATCAAGAAGGGTGTCTGACACCGGAATCCGTCCACACCGGAATCCGTCCTACATCCGGAAGCTGTCTACGCCGCCTTGGCTTGCGCCGATTCAGCCAGCTTTGCGCAGACCGCCTTCGTCACCTGCTCAGTCGTCGCCCGCCCGCCCAGATCGCCGGTGTGCAGCGCGGGATCGGCGGTGACACTTTCGATGGCCTGCATCAGCCGCGCCGCCGCCTCGGTCTCGCCCAGGTGTTCCAGCAGCATGACCACCGACCAGAACGTCCCGACCGGATTGGCGAGTCCCTTGCCCATGATGTCGAACGCCGAGCCGTGGATGGGTTCGAACATCGACGGGTAGCGGCGTTCAGGATCGATGTTGCCGGTGGGCGCGATGCCCAGGCTGCCGGCCAGGGCGGCCGCCAGGTCGCTCAGGATGTCGGCGTGCAGGTTGGTGGCAACGATGGTGTCCAGGGTCGCGGGCCGGTTGACCATCCGGGCGGTGGCGGCGTCGACCAGTTCCTTGTCCCACGTCACGTCGGGGAATTCGCGGCTAACCTGCACGGCGATCTCGTCCCACATCACCATGGCGTGGCGCTGGGCGTTGGACTTGGTGACGACCGTCAGCAGCTTGCGTGGCCGCGACTGCGCCAGCTTGAACGCGAAGCGCAGGATGCGCTCGACGCCGGCGCGCGTCATGATCGACACGTCGGTCGCCGCTTCGATGGGGTGGCCTTGATGCACGCGGCCGCCGACACCGGAGTACTCGCCTTCGGAGTTCTCGCGCACGATCACCCAGTTCAGCTGTTCGGGCGTGCAGCGCTTGAGCGGGGCGTCGATACCCGGCAGGATGCGCGTCGGGCGTACGTTTGCATATTGGTCGAAGCCCTGGCAGATCTTCAGGCGCAGGCCCCACAACGTGATGTGATCGGCGATGTCGGGATCGCCGGCCGAACCGAACAGGATCGCGTCCTTGTCACGCAGCGCATCCAGGCCGTCGGCCGGCATCATGACGCCATGCTTGCGGTAGTAGTCCCCGCCCCAGTCGAAATCTTCAAATTCGAACCGCAAACCGCCCTGGGCCGCGAGTTCCTGCATGACGCGCTGGCCGGCGGGAATCACTTCCTTGCCGATGCCGTCGCCGGGGATGGTTGCAATGCGATAGGTCTTCATGGTGCCAGCGCTCCGTGCGGATGAGTCTGCTGGCACTGTACCGATCGCGGCCCGCGGTGGACGCGTCCGAATTCACAACATCTTCAACTTGAAGTTGAAAGTGCCGCCTCGATACGGCGCTGCGGCTGCGCGCTGCGCCACGCGGCCTCGTGCGCCAGCAGCCAGCGCTTGCGGTGCAGGCCGCCGCCGTAGCCCGTCAACGCGGCATTGGCGCCGATCACGCGATGACACGGAATGACGATGCCCACGGGATTGGCGCCGTTGGCCAGCCCGACCGCGCGCACGGCCGCGGGACGGGCGATTCGCGTCGCCAGCGTGCCGTAGCTGATGGTGCTGCCGCCTTCGATGCCGCGCAGCGCATGCCAGACCTGCTGCTGGAACGGCGTGCCGCCGAAGGCGACCGCAAGACCCGCGATGGCATCCACGTCGCCGTCGAAATACGCTTGCAGCGCGCGGCTTGCCTGCGAGGGTTGCGGGGCGTCCTGCAGGTGCACCGCGCCCCGGCCGTACTGGCGCTGCAACAGCAGGTGCATGCGGGATTCATAGTCTTCCCAGTCCACGGCGCGCAGGTGGGCTTGGGCATCGGTCAGCACGAGCATCCGGCCAATGGGGGTGGAAACGCGTTCCAGCAAAAAGGTGCGTACCGGCATGATGTCGCTCCGGATAGGTGTGCAAGCCGCCAATATAGACCCGCTGCCGGACCGGGCGCTGGCGGTTTTCGGACAGCAGTGTGACATTCACAACCTCGTCCGAAAACCGCTAGATCTTGCCCGCCCAGCGGCGTTAGCATCGCTTCATGAACCTGAACCACGATGCCTGCTACAGCGCCATCCAGGTGCGCGACGCCCGTTACGACGGCCGCTTCTTCACGGCCGTCAAGACCACGCGCATCTATTGCCGCCCGGTCTGTCCGGCGCGCACGCCGCTGTCGAAAAACGTCACGTTCTTTATGACCGCCGCAGCCGCGCAGGAGGCCGGGTTCCACCCTTGCCTGCGCTGCCGCCCGGAAACGGCGCCCGAAGTCGGCCCCGGCCACGAGTTGCCGCCCACCGTGGCGCGCGCATTGCAGCGCATCGAACTGGGCGCACTGGACGAGGCCGGCGTAGACGCGCTGGCGCAGCGCCTGGGCGTGGGTGAACGACAGTTGCGGCGGCAGTTCCGCCAGCATCTGGGCGCCTCGCCCGTCGCATTCGCACAGACGCGGCGCGTGCTGCTGGCCAAGCAGCTCATCCATGAAACGCAATTGCCCATGGCCGAGATCGCCTTCGCCTCGGGATTCGGCAGCATCCGCCGGTTCAACGAGGTGTTCCTGGACCTGTTCGGCCGGGCGCCCGGCGAACTGCGGCGTTCAGGCAAGCCGGAAATTCCGGCGGGCCAGGACGGGGAAATCAAGCTGCTGCTGCGCTACCGCCCGCCTTACGACTGGGACGCCATGCTGGCGTTCCTGCGGCTGCGCGCCATTCCTGGCGTCGAGTCCGTAACCGGCGACACCTATGCGCGCACCGTCAGCCTGGATGGTGCGCAGGGCACGGTCACGGTGCGGCCGGGCGCGGGCGACGCGCTGCAGGTGGCGGTGCGCTTTCCTCATCTGCCATCGCTGCCGGCCATCATCGCGCGCCTGCGCCGCGTGTTCGACCTGGCCAGCGACCCGGCGGCAATCGCCGCGCAGTTTGCCGCCGATCCGGTCATGACGGCGCTGATGCAGGCGCGGCCGGGGCTGCGCGTGCCGGGCGCGTGGGACGGGTTTGAACTGGCCATGCGGGCAGTGCTGGGACAACAGATCACGGTGGCCGCAGCCATCCGGCTGGCGGGCAAGCTGGTGGCGGCGCATGGCAAGCCGCTAGCGCAGCCGGAGGGTGCGCTGACGCATGTGTTTCCCGAGCCGGAAGTGGTGGCCGCCGCCGAGCTGGCGTCGCTGGGCATGCCGCGCAGCCGCGCGGCAACGCTGTCTGCGGTGGCCGCAGCGGCAGTCACGGACCCGCATCTCTTTGACGCCGCCGTCGACC
Organism: Achromobacter sp. UBA5777; assembly: GCF_002418565.1. Classification (NCBI taxonomy): domain Bacteria; kingdom Pseudomonadati; phylum Pseudomonadota; class Betaproteobacteria; order Burkholderiales; family Alcaligenaceae; genus Achromobacter; species Achromobacter sp. UBA5777. The sequence continues at coordinate 9,776 of NZ_DIEJ01000278.1, forward strand.
TGGACGACGCCGTGCGGCGGTTGCGCACGATACGCGGCGTGGGGGAATGGACGGCGCAATACATCGCGCTGCGGCAATTGCGTGAGCCGGATGCGTTTCCGCATGCGGATATCGGCCTGATCCGCGCGCTGGAAAAACTGGAATCGCGGGCCTACACACCCGCGCAACTGCTGGCGCGGTCCGAGGCCTGGCGGCCGTGGCGCGCCTATGCGGCGCAGCACCTGTGGACGGCGTGAGCGCAGCCTTTCACCACCGCCCTTCCGACCCTTCTCCAAAATACGCCACCAGGAAATCCACAAATACCCGCACCTTGGCGGACAGGTGGTGCCTTTCCGGAAAAACCGCGTAGATATCCGCCTGCGGCAGCGCGTAGTCCTCCAGCACCTGCACCAGCCGGCCGCTGCGCAGGTAGCGCGCCAGGTCCCATTCCGCGCGTTGCAGGATGCCCAGGCCGGCCAGGCCCCAGGTCAGCGTGACCTCGCCATCGTTGCTGCTGAGGTTGCCGCGCACCTTCACGGTTTCGCTGCGCCGGCCTTTCGTGAAACGCCACAGCCCATAGGCAGCGTCGTTCTGGCGCAGCACGATGCACTGGTGCCGCGCCAGATCGTGCGGCGTGGCCGGCGTGCCGTATTTTTTCAGGTAACCGGGCGACGCGCAGACCAGGCGCCGGTTGGGCGCGATCTTGCGCGCGATGAGACTCGTGTCGGGTAGATCGCCAAAGCGCACCGCAACGTCAAAGGCCTCGCGCACGAAGTCGGCCGGCCGGTCGGTCAGCTGCAATTGCAGCGAGACCTCGGGATACTGCTGCGCGAATTGCGCGATGGCGGGTGCGATGTAACTGCGCCCGAAACCCAGCGGCGCATTGACCTTGAGCAGGCCGCGCGGAGCCGCCTGACGGCTGGCGATGAGCGCGTCCAGGTCGTCGATCTCGCCCAGGATGCGGCGGGCGTTCTCCAGATACACCTCGCCCTCGGCGGTAAGACTGAGGCGCCGCGTGCTGCGGTTGAAGAGCCGCACGCCCAGCCGCGCCTCGATCTGCGCCAGCCGCTTGCTGACTGCGGCGGGCGTGACGTCAAGCTCGCGCGCCGCGGCCGACATGCCGCCGGCGCGCGCAAGCTCAACGACAAGGAGCAGTTCGCTGGAATGCCCCATCTGCGTGGACCAGCCGCTCAGTCGCGGAAGTTCTCGAACTGCAGCGGCAGCTCGACGTCGGTCTTTTTCAGCAATGCAATGGCGGTCTGCAGGTCGTCGCGCTTCTTGCCCGAGATGCGCAGCTTGTCGCCGTTGATCTGCGATTCGACCTTGAGCTTGGCGTTCTTGATGGCGGCGATGAGCTTCTTGGCGACGGGCTGTTCGATGCCCTGCTTGATAGTGACCTTCTGGCGGGCGCCGCCCAGGTTTTCGAGCGGGTCGGCAACGTCCAGGCAGCGCACGTCGATGCCGCGGGCAGACAGGCGGCCGCGCAGGATGTCCAGCATCTGCTTGAGCTGGAACGCGCTGGAAGCGACCTGGGTCACGACATAGCCCTCGAGTTCGAACTTGGCTTCGGTGCCCTTGAAGTCGAAGCGCGTGGACAGTTCGCGGTTGGCTTGGTCGACGGCGTTGGTCAGTTCGTGTTTGTCGACTTCGGAGACGACGTCAAAAGTAGGCATGACACGGGGTCCTGTGAAAATTGGCGGGAAAGTGCAATGCCCGCCATTTTACCGGCCCCGCGTCCGGCGTCACGCCATCACGTCGTGACCACCAGCAGGCGCTCGGCCTGCAAGGGATGCGGCATGACATGGGCGTCGATGCCGTAGGCCAGGAACAGGTTCTTCGGCGTCAGCACCTCGGCCGGCGTGCCCGACGCGATGGCCCGGCCGCCGCACAGCAGGAGCAAGCGGTCGCACCAGCGCGCCGCCAGGTTCATGTCGTGCAGGATCACCAGTACGCCGGTATCGCCGTCGTGGGCCATGCCCGCCGCGACGCGCAAGAGGTCGCCCTGATGCTTGGGGTCCAGGCTGGCGGTGGGCTCGTCCAGCAGCAGATAGCGCGGCTCACCCTGCGCCCGGGCCGCCTTGCACTGCACCAGCACCCGCGCGAACTGCACCCGCTGCTGCTCGCCCCCGGACAGCTCGGGGTAGCGGCGCGCATTCAGATGCGACACGTCGGCCCAGCCCAGCGCCTGATCCACCAGCGTGTCCACCTGCGCGGGCGACAGTTCGGGAAACGGGTACGCCCCCATTGCCACCACGTCACGCACGTCCAGGTCGAAACTCAAGCCGGGCTTTTGCGGCAGCACGGCGCGCAGGCGGGCCTGTTGGCGATGCGCCAATTGCTGCACGTCGGCATCGCCCAGGCGGACCGAGCCAGCTTCCGGCGCCAACTCGGCGGACATCGCGCCCAGCAGCGTCGACTTGCCCGCGCCGTTCG
>NZ_DIEJ01000313.1:0-122005 GCF_002418565.1 Achromobacter sp. UBA5777
TGGCCGGACAGCGGCGCGCGCGCAGCAGCCGGCGTCTCTGCCGGCGCGGGCGCAGGCTTGGCGCGAAATGCAAACGAACGCGCGAGCGGCACGGCAGGCAGGCGGCGGCCGGTCAAAAGACTGGTCTCGGCCGGTCCCACGAACAGCACGCCGTCATCGCGCGCAAACCGGCGCAGCACCTGCACCGCCCTTTCCTGCGTCGCCAAGTCGAAATAGATCAACAGGTTACGGCAGAACACGAAGTCATACGGCGCAGCGCCCGCCAACAGGTTCGGATCAAACAGGTTGCCCGGCTGAAATCGGACCTGCCCGCGCACGCGCGCAGCCAGTTGATGGCCGTCGGGCACCTCGGAAAAATGGCGATCGCGGAAAGCCAGATCGCCTCCGCGAAACGAATTGCGGCCGTACACGGCGCGCTGGGCGAATTCCACCATGCGCACGCTGATGTCCAAGGCATCCACATGGAACCGGTGCGGCGGAACGCCCGCGTCCAGCAGCGCCATGGCAATCGAATACGGCTCTTCGCCGCTGGAACACGGCACGCTCAGCACCCGCAACGTGCGCCCTTCACAGCCAGGCGCGAACAACCGCTCGCGTGCCAGCGCCGCCATCGCATCCTGCGATTCCGGATACCGGAAGAACCAGGTCTCGGGCACGATCACGGCTTCGATCAACTGCTGCATCTCGTCAGGCCAGGCCTGCACGCGCATCAGATAGTCCTGCTCATCGTCCACCCCAGCCGCGTGCATGCGGTGCCGCACCGCGCGCTCGACGGCCGCCTGGCCGATGGAGCCGCTGTCCAGTCCCATGCGGCGCTTGAGCAGCCCGCTGAATTCCTCGACCAGGCTCATGGCTGCGCCTCGGCTGCCGACGCGTTGCCGTCAGACGGAAACAGCAGCGCCCGCACGTAGGCGGGCAGCAGATCATTGACCGAAACGGCCTGCACCATGCCTTGTGCGTCGCTCAAAACCGGACCGAGATAGCGCGCCTCGGCATTGTCCAGCGCATGCGGCTGAAACCCCGACGGGTCGTAGTGGACGGTTTCGGTGGCCTGTTCCAATATCAGCCCAAGCAGCCGCTCGGCGTCAGTGTGATCCGGCCGGTAGCGCACCAGCGCCACGCGCGTGCTGGTGACGGCGGCGGACGTGCCCGCGCCGGCCAGCGCGCTCATGTCGAGGACCGGCACGGCAACGCCGCGGCGTTCCATCATGCCGGCCACCCAATGCGGTGCGCCCGGCACCTGCTTGAAGACGCGCAGCCCCAGCACTTCGGCAATATCCCCGGCGTCCAGCGCATACCGATCCGCGCCAATTCTGAAAAGCAGGTACAGCCGGCGCGCGGAGCCGGCGTGGCTCGCGGCGGCGCGGGCGCGGACGGCAGGAGCAGTCATGGACGCGATCACACCTTGAAGCGCGACACGCCGCTGCGCAGGTCGTTGGCCACCAGTGTCAGCTCTTCGATCGCAAGGCTGGACTGCCGCAGCGACTCCACCGTCTGCTGGGCCGCGTCGCTGAGCTGCTGCAGGGCCTGGTTGATCTGCTCGGCCCCAGTGGCCTGCGCCTGCATGCCTTCGTTGACCATCTGCACCCGCGGCGCCAGCGTCTGCACCTGCTGGATGATCTGCGAGAGCTGGTCGCCCACCTGCTGCATGTCGGCCATGCCGCGGCGCACTTCCTCGGAAAACTTGTCCATCCCCATCACGCCGGCTGACACCGACGACTGGATCTCGCGCACCATCTGTTCGATGTCGTAGGTCGCCACCGCGGTCTGGTCGGCAAGGCGGCGGATCTCGGTGGCCACCACCACGAAGCCGCGGCCGTACTCGCCCGCCTTCTCGGCCTCGATCGCCGCATTCAGCGACAAGAGGTTGGTCTGGTCCGCCACCTTCGTGATGGTCGTCACGACCTGCGTGATATTGCCAGCCTTTTCATTCAGCACCGCCAGCTTGGCATTGACCGAGCCCGCCGCGCCCACCACGTTGCGCATCGTGTCTTCCATGCGCGCCAAGCCCACCTGCCCGCTGCCGGCCAGCGTCGCGGTCTGCTCAGCCGCGCTGGATACTTCGGTCATGGTGCGCACCAGTTCGCGGGAGGTCGCCGAGATCTCGCGCGACGTCGCGCCGATTTCGGTGGTGGTGGCGGCGACTTCCGACGCGGTGGCCTGCTGCTGCTTTGACGTCGCGGCAATTTCCGTTACCGACGTGGCCACCTGCACGGCCGAGCGCTGCGTCCGGCCGACCAGGCCGGTCAACTCGTCGACCATGCCGTTGAAGCCGGTCTCGATGGCGTTGAATTCGTCGTTGCGCGCCAGCTTCAACCGCCGGGTCAGGTCGCCCGAGCCCGTCGCTTCCAGCGTCTTCACGATGTCGTGCATGGGGTTGGCAATGGCGCGCATCAGCAGGTAGCCGCACACGATGGACGCAGCAATCGCCATCAGCAGGGACACCAGCATTCCGGTCTCGGCCGATTCCACGGATTGCTGAATGCTCACCGCGGCATCATCCGCCTGCTTCTTGTTTTCGATCACCATCTTGGCCAGGATGTCGCGCCCCCGGTAGAACGACGGCCGCAACTCGGTCAGGATCCGCGCCTGCGCCCGCGCCGAATCCGCCAGCATGGCCGGCGTCAGGATATCGGCGCGGATGCGCTTGTACTCCAGCAATTCCTTCTGGAAGTCGTCAAACATCTGTTGGTCGTCCTGCCGGGCGATGGTGCGCCGGTAGAAGTCGATGTGCTCGTCAAGCTGCTGGTCGTTGCGCGGCAGCGCTTCCAGCGCGGCCCGGCGCTCGGCATCGGTCGGCGCGTTGAAGGCGTCCTGCACGACCACGAAACCGGCGAACCATGCTGCCCGGATCGACGTGCTGTAGTAGATACCCGGCACGGCGTCGGCGTTGATCATCTGGGCTTCCGCTTCGACATGGAGAAGCCGCCGGTAGTCCACCACCACCATCAACGTCATGATGGCAAGAATGGCCAGAAAACTGGCCATGATTCTTTGGCGGAGCGTCACATTCTTCATACCGGGAGACCTTTGTACTGTATCGACTCGTCGACGCCCTGCCGGGACGCCCCTGGGTGATTTCCCCGCCGGCAGCCAGCGCATTCTTACGGGAATGTGGGAAATTTCGACAATTATTACAAAGGTGCCGCATCACAGCCATGAAAAACGCAGGAAAACGCAAAACATGGCGAGCTTGTCGGGAAAATGCAAAGTTCTATTACATAAAATCAAGCGGACCTTGTTAGCAGGGGTACGCCGTCGATAGATCGGCGGCGTTTCATAGGCCGGCCGGTCACGGGCCAGTTGCCCAAAACTCGGCGCGCGGTCAGCCCGCAGGCTCCCACAGCGCAACCGGCGGCCGATCCTGCACCCAATCGCGCGCCTTTTCGTACGCATGGGCCAGTTGCAGCACAGCAAGGTCGCCGCGCGGCGGGCCGATCAACTGCATTCCCATCGGCAGCCCTGCGGCGCTAAAGCCCACCGGCACACTGATGACCGGGCAACCGGCCAGCGTCCACGGCGTCACAGTCTCCATCCAGCGGTGATAAGTATCCATCTGGCGGCCTGCGATCTCCTTGGGCCAATCCAGGCTCACGTCGAACGGAAACACCTGCGCCGACGGCACCGCCAGGAAGTCGACGTCGTCAAACATGCGCAGCACGGTCTGATACCACGCGCTGCGTTCCTCGGTTGCCTGATAGATCTGGCGGGCGGTCAAGCCTTCCAGTCCTTCGACCTCCCAGATCAGCGCGGGCTTGACCAGCTTGCGCGTCTCGGGATTGTTGACCAGGGCATGGAACTGCCCGCCCACCATCAGGTGGCGGTGCGCTAGCCAGATACGCCACAGCCGGTCGCCCGCAAAAGGCACCTGGTACGCATCGACCTGGCAGCCGGCGGTCGCCAGGTCCTTCAAGGCTGCTTCGCAAAGCGTCAGGATGCCGGGTTCCATCGCCAGGTAGCCGTTCCAGTCGCCCAGCCAACCCACGCGCTTGCCGGACAAGTCCGCGTCCAGCGGCTGCGCGTACTGCGCCGGATCGTCCGTCAGCGAGAGCGGCGCGCGCTTGTCATGACCGGCGATCACCGACAGCAGCAACGCTACGTCCCGCGGCGTGCGCCCCATGGGGCCTTCGTAGGAAAGCTGCTTGAGGAAGATTTCGGGCGACGGACCAGACGGCACACGACCGGCCGACGGGCGCATGCCGTACACATTGCAGAACGCCGCGGGATTGCGGAGCGAGCCCCCGAAGTCGCTGCCATCGGCTACGGGCAGCATGCGCGCCGCCAGCGCCGCCGCCGCGCCGCCGCTGCTGCCGCCGGCTGTCTTGGTGGCGTCATACGGATTGCCCGTGGCGCCATAGACCTTGTTGTAGGTATGCGAGCCCAGGCCGAATTCCGGCACATTGCTGCGGCCGATGAAGATTGCGCCGGCGGCGCGCATGCGCTCGACCAGAATCGAATCGTGCGCCGTCACCACGTCCTTATAGACCAGCGACCCCATCGAGGTGACCATGCCGCGCACGGCGGTCAGGTCCTTGGGCGCCTGCGGAATGCCATGCAGCCATCCCTGCCACTGCCCCGCGGCCAATTGCACATCCCGCGCATCGGCCTCGCGCAGCAGCTCGTCGCTGTCGCGGCGCGCGACGATGGCATTCAGCTTGGGATTGACCCGGTCGATATGCGCCAGGTACGCCTGCATCACTTCACGGCAGGACACCCGGCGGCTGCGGATGGCATCCGACAGCGCGTGCGCGGGCATGGCCACGATGTCATTGAGCGGGGCGGGGCTAGGCATGGGCGTTCGTCTCCTTGGCGCGCGCCGCGGATCCGCCGGGCGCGTATTGTCATTGGGCGCAGCGCGGCGGCCGGCCGCGCGCATCGCGACAATACTACGCAAATCAGCGGCCCCGCGCGCAGGAAGCGAAGGCTTCCGCGCGCCGCGGACACCGGCAGGACACCGGCAGGACACCGGCAGCATGCCGTGCCGCCCGGCGCCCCGTCTACTGCCGCGCCAGACCGTTCTTGCCGATCAACTCCAGCAACCCGTCCGACAAGGTCCCGCGCCAGCTCAGATAATCGTGGCCACCCGCCACCTCGCGATGGGTCACGAGATAACCCTTGGCTCGCAGCACGTCGCGCAGATGGCGGTTGGTCTCCAGAATGCCGGGCTGGCCGCCGCGCCCCGATTCAAACAGGCCCGCGCCCAGGAAGAACCGCACTGGCAGCGTGCGCACTGCCACGAACTGCCGCGTCAGCCATTGGTCTTCCTCGCCGGGCGGCGACCACCAGTAAGACCCGGACTGGCTCAGCACATTGCCGAAGACCTCGGGATGGCGCAGCGCCGCGTACGAGGAGGCAAGGCCGCCATAGCTCGACCCGCCGATCACCGTGCGCGCCGCCGGCGCCGCGATGCCCTGCTTGCGCGCCCACGGCATCAGCTCGCGCGCCAGGAAATCGGCGAAATCCGGATTGGGCGGCAGCTCGCGGCCGCGCGAGTCTGCGGTGGGGTTGTCGATCAGCAGGGCCGCAGTCGGGGGAATGACGCCGGCCGCGATCATGTTGTCCAGGATGGTGGGCGTAGGCACGCGTCCCAGATAGGCCCCCGCGTCAAACAGCACCAGCACGTGGTTGTCCGGGCCGTCGGGCTTCCAGCCCGCCGGCCGGTACAGATGAATTGTGCGCGTATTGCCCAGGATGTCGCTACGCAGTTCCAGCGCCTCGACACTGCCGGCGGGCACGCCCGCGCGCGGCGCGACCCACGGCTGCGGCGGCGCGTCCGCCAGTTCCATCACCGAATAGGTCTGGAACGCGTCGATGCCGCGTTCGGGATAGACCTTGGGATTGTTGGGGTCGGCCTGCGCCGTGGCGAGGATCGCGCGCCGCCGCGCCATGCCGGTCCCCGGCAGTTCCGGCACATCCGGCGCCAGCCGGTACGACAGGCGCGCCGTCTTGGGCACCAGGAAGCTCACGTACCAGACGTCGGAATCGCCTAGCCGCGACAGCTGCGCGTGGTCCGTTGACGGACCGCCGAACAGGCGCACGTTACGTTCCGCGCCCTGCCACAGGAAGGTCACGCGGTCGTGCGTGGCGTTTGCCGGCTCGATCAGCGGCGTGCCCTGCCGCTTCATCTCTTCCCAGAACGTGGCCGTCGTGCCGCCCTGCGACAACGTCTGGGCCAGCGCGGCCAGGCGCGCGCTGTCCAGTGTGGGCGCCGGCGCATGCTGTTCGGCCAGCGGCAGGCGTTCGGTCACGGACCATTCATACGTACCCTGCCCCTGCGCCCGTACGGTATAGACGCCATCGGCCGGCCCTACCAGCATCAGCACGCCGGCCGGCTTTTCGCGGTCGCTCAGGCGGCGGACATGGCGCCCTTGCGGGTCCAGCAGATCCAGCGTCACGCCGCTATCCGCCGACCATGTGCCCGCCACGAATTCACCCTTTTGCATGGGGAGCGGCTTGTCGGCATGGGCCTGCGGCATGACCGCGCCTTGCGCTGACTGTGCAACCGCCACGCCCGGCGCTGTCGCAGCTAGCGCAGCCGTTAATGCCGCTTTCAACGCAACGGCCAATACCGTCGAAGTCAGGCCATCGCGCCGCCCGTTCATCTGTTGCATATCCATCCGCCTTAATAAGAATGGATATCATTATTGCCGAAAACGGATTTCTGTCCCGTCCGAGCACGCGTCCGAATAAATTACGCCGCGCCGCTTGAGCCATATCAACCCGCACGCTTCCACCCTCGCCCTAAGATCGCCTCCTGCCCCCCGCCCGGAGACCATCTTGACCACGCACGACATCGCCACCGATACCGCCACCACCGACATCTGCACCGAAGCCGAAATCCAGGACCTGGTCCACACCTTCTACGCCAAGGCGCGCGCCGACGAAGCGCTCGGGCCCATCTTCAACGGCATGGTCCACGACTGGGATGAACACCTGGCCACGCTCTCGGACTTCTGGTCAGCCGTGATCCTGGGCACGCGGCGGTTCACCGGCATGCCCATGCCCAAGCACGCGGCCATGCCCAACCTGAAGGCCGAGCTCTTCGAACGCTGGCTGGTCCTCTTTGGCGAGACCACCGACGCCTTGCCGAATCGCGCCCTGGCCGATGCCGCGCAGGAAATGGCCAAGCGCATGGCGCGCAGCCTCTGGTACGGCTATCAGTTGTCGCGCGATCCCAACCAGCCCTTGACCGAACTGCGCTCGCCGGCGCATCCCGAACCACATCCCGAAGCGCGCCCCGCCTAGCGGCCCGCGCGGTCAGTCCACCCGCCACCACCCCGGCAACAGCCCGCGCACCTTGGCGCGCCGATAGCGGTCATCGATGAGGTGCACGGTGCCCTCATCGTGTTCGGTCCGGATGACGCGGCCAGCCGCCTGCACCACCTTCTGCATGCCCGGGTACAGGTACGTGTAGTCGTAGCCGTTCTCTTCGCCATAGCGCATGTCCATGGCGCGCTTCATGTTTTCGTTCACGGGGTTGACCTGCGGCAGCCCCAGCGTGGCGATGAACGCGCCGATCAGCCGCTTGCCCGGCAGGTCCACACCTTCCGAGAACGCGCCGCCCAGCACCGCGAAACCCACACCCTGCCCCGTTTCGGTAAACCGCGCCAGAAAGGCCGCACGCCCCGGCTCGTCCATGCCGGGCGTCTGCAGCCAGATCGGCACCTGCGGATGGCGCTCCCGCATCAGGTCCGTCACGCGCTTCAGATAGTCAAAGCTGCTCAGAAAGCCCAGGTAATTGCCCGGCCGTTCGTCGTACTGGCGCGCAATCAGGTCCGCGATGGGCGCCAGCGAACGCTCGCGATCGCGAAAGCGCGTGGACACGTTGCCCACCACGCGCACGGCCAGCTGCCCCGCCTGAAACGGCGCCGCGACGTCGATCCAGGGTGTGTCCTTGGGCAGGCCCAGCGTGTCCCGATAGAACTGCTGCGGACTGAGCGTGCCGGAAAACAGCACCGTCGCATGCGCCGTCGCGTAGCGCGCCGCCAGATACGGCGCGGGAATCACATTGCGCACACACAGTGTCGACGGCGGCGTCTTGGCGCTGCTGACGCCCGCCTCGCCCAGCGTCACGTCAAACAGTGCATGCGAGCCGAACTGTTCCGCCAGCCGCATGAAATGCAGCGCCTCGAAATAGAACCCCAGCAAGGGATCATCCTGCGCCAGCGGCGTCTGGCCGATGAACTCGGTGATGGCCGCCACTGCCTTCTGCGCTGCCGTCAACACGCCGGCCGGCACCGCGTCGTACGCCTGATAGCGTTCCGTCTGCTTCTTGTTCAGCGCATTCCACGACCGGTGCAGCCCGTCCAGCGGCTTTTTAAGCGCCTTGGGCGCCGCATACCGCGCGGCGGTCAGCCGGTTCTGATCGAGCTCGCCCGTGTACATGCGGCGCGCGCGGTCGACCAGGTTGTGGGCCTCGTCGACCAGCACGGCCACCTTCCACTGATGCGCCTGCGTCAGCGCGTGCAGCATGGCCGTGGCGTCGTAGTAATAGTTGTAGTCGCCCACCACCACGTCGCTCCAGCGGATCAGCTCCTGCGAAAGGTAATACGGACACACCTCGTGTTCCAGCGCGATTGCGCGCACGGTAGGCGCGTCCAGCCGCGTGTGTTCAACCGCCGCGGCGCGGGCCTGCGGCAGACGGTCGTAGAAGCCGCGCGCCAGCGGGCAGGAATCGCCGTGGCAGGCCAGATCCGGATGCACGCAGCTTTTATCGCGCGCTTGCAGATCCAGAATCCGCAAGCCTGGCTTGGCGGCCTGCGCATTGATGGTTTCCAGCGCCTCGACCGCCAACCCGCGGCCCGATCCTTTGGCCGCCAAAAAGAACACCTTGTCCAGGCCCGTACCCGGACTGGCCTTGAGCAGCGGAAAGATCGTGCCCAGCGTCTTGCCGATGCCCGTGGGCGCCTGTGCCATCAGGCAGCGGCCATCGCGCGCGGTGCGGTAGACGGCCACCGCCAGATCGCGCTGGCCCGCACGAAACTCGCCATGCGGAAACGCCAGCGTCTCAAGCGCCGCGTCGCGCGCCTGGCGGTGCGCCAGTTCCGTCTTGGCCCAGGCCAGAAACCGCTCGCATTGCAACTGAAAGAATGCAGCCAGATCCGCAGCCTCGTGCGATTCCACCAGCACGGTTTCTTCCTCGGTCGCGACGTTGTAGTACACCAGCGCCACCCGCACGTTCGCCAGGCCGCGCGCCTGGCACAGCAGATGGCCGTACACCTTCGCCTGCGCCCAATGCACCACGCGGTGATTCTCGCGCACGCTGTCGAACTGCCCGCGGTAGGTTTTGATCTCTTCAAGCTGATTGGCCGCCGGGTCGTAGCCGTCAGCCCGGCCACGCACCAGCAGATCGCCAAACACGCCCGACAAAGACACTTCGGTTTCGTAGTCCGGCCCGCGCCGCCCTGTCACTGCCGCGTGCCCCGCCATGCCTTCCAGGCCGCTGGGCGCGGGCGTGAAGCGCAAGTCCAGATCACCGGCCCGCGCCGTGAACTCGCACAACGCCCGCACCGCCACCGCGTAACTCATGCGGCCTCCTGCAACCAGCTCACGTGGCACACCCGCACCGGCATGCCGTGCGCCACGCAGTACTGGAGCCAGCGGATCTGGTTGTCCTGCAGCTTGTCGCCCGGGCCTTTCACCTCGATCAGTTCATAACGGCGCTCTGCAGGCCAAAACCGCACCAGATCCGGCAGACCGGTGCGGTTGCCCTTCACGTCGCGCAGCAGGCGCGTAAAGAAGAGCTTCAGATGCGCTGCAGGCAAGCAGTCCAGCGCCTGCGCCAGCAAAGTTTCGGACAAGGCGCCCCAGAACACGAATGGCGACTGCAGGCCGGCCTTGTCGGCGTACCGCTGCAGAATGACGTCGCGATAGCCGGGCGTATCCAGCTGCGCCAGACAGGCCGCGAAGTGCGCCTGCCGCCGCGCGTGGAAATCCGGCGCTTCCAGGTCGGCGGGCCCCCGCTGGAACGGATGAAAGAACGCGCCCGGCAACGGCGCAAACACGGCCGGCCAGCACAGCAGACCGAACAATGAATTGATCAGCGCGTTCTCGACGTAATGCACCGGCGCGTCGTCGTGATGCAGGTGATCGCGCGTCACGTATTCGACCGAGGATGGATGCGCCGGGCGGACCAGCGCCAGCTCCGTGCGCGGCAGGATGGGCGCTGCCGCACGCGCCGCCGCGCCCTGCCCCACCCCGCGACGCAGCCGCGGCATCATGCGCGCCACGCGTTGGCTTTCCTCTTCGCTCTCGGGCGCGTTTGCCGCCGTCATGGCCAGCGCCATCGCGTCTTCAAACCGCTGCATCCGTTCATACACCCGGATGCGCCGATGCCGCGCGCCGGGATAGCCGCAGGCCGCGTAGACGCGCTGGGCGGCTTCCCAATTCTGCGCGCGCTCGCAGGCTTGCCCGATGCGCAGCAACACCTTGGCGCGACGCTTTTCCAGCCAGGCGTTGCCGCTGACACACTCCTCTGCCGCCCGCAGCAGGTCGTCCACGGCCGCGCCGTCGTCCAGCGCACGCCGGCACGCATGCAACGCGAGATAACAGTCCACGTCCGCCCGCGTCTGAAACGCCCGCGAGGCCGCATCGAACGGCACGGTCTCGTATTGAAATACGCCCAGGTCTGCCAGCACGAACTCCGACCAATCCTGATGCAGATTGCCGAAAAACATGAGACGCAGCCGTTCGCAGCGGTCCGCCGCCATCACGCGCCAGACGGCTTCCAAGGAATCGGGCGCCCAGCCGCAGAACGGCCGGGCGTCGGGCATGTCCGCCCGCAGCGTCTCCAGCATGTCGGCCTTGCGCAGGCCCGGCCTGGCTGCCGCCTGCGATGCGAACACGCGGCACAGTTCCGGCTTGGTCAATAGTGCAAACAGTTCATCCAGCGACATCGGCGCCCGCGTGTCCAGCCACCCTAGCGCTTCCAGCGCCGCGGCCGCCTCTTCGACGGCCGGGATCTCTTCGTACACCAGCCGGCTGGCCCGAAACCACGGCCCGCGCCGCATCAGCATGCGCACCATCAATGCCTGCGACGCCTGCGGCAACGCCGCGAAGTCCGCCAGAAAGCGGCAATCGTCTTCGTCCAGCAGGTCGGCGTAGCGGTCCGAGACCCACGCCAGCGCGCGCTGGAAATTATGCAGATAGTAGTAACGGTGCGGGGGCAACATCGGCGGCGGCCGGGCGGACTGTTTATTTATCCAGTAATCATAGCAGGCCGGCCGGCCCGGATTCTGTCGACGCGTGCCTGACGATGGTCAGCCCCTCTTCTTCTTCGGGCTCCACGAAATACGCCGTGATGGCGTCGTATTCGTCGTCGCTGGTGGTAAAGGGGTGTTCGCCGGACGCATTGCGCGCGCGCAGCCGGGCCTTGCAGACTGCGTCGGGCACGTCCAGATAATGCAGCGTGTGGGTGCACCCCGCCTCATGGGCCACGTCGCGCAGCCACTCGCGGCTGCGGCGCGTGTTGGCCGGAAAATCCAGCACCACAGAAATCCCGGCCGCCACCAGCGCGACGACGTGGCTGCCCATGGCATTGCGCAGGCGGCTGGCGCAGCGCCCATAGTCCGCCACGTCCACGATTTCGCCCGGATACAGCGCCGCCAGCCAGCGGTCTTCGCTGAGCAGCAGGGTCCGGGGCTGCGCCGCCAATCGGGCAGCCAGCGTGGATTTGCCCGCGCCGATCTTGCCGCACAGGAAATGCAGCATGGGTTCGGCAGCGGTGTGGACGGTTTCAGGGGAAGGCATGGAAAGCTCCTGTCAGCAGAAAACCAGGAGGCGGAAACGACAAACCCGCCTCGTGGCGGGTTTGTGTAGCGATGTCCGGTAAACGCGCTAACCCACCATCAAACCGATGGTGGCAATAATCAGGGCGAAAGGTGCGTGCGTCAGGGACATGTTGCGCAGCTTGCACCGATGTCCGCGGCTTGTCAAACCTCGCATCCGTCATCGCATAAAAAGACGCGCATGAAAGCTGCGGGCAAAGCCCCCTGCATGTAGGCCCTGCATTTGAGCCCCGCATGGAAGCCCCGCATCGAAGCCTCACATGAAACCCCCGCATGAAAAACGGCGCCGAAAAGCCTCAGGCTCTCCGGCGCCGTTTGCCATCCCGCCGGCAAAGCGGCGGGACCGTCGATCACGACATCGTCACATCACTGCGCGCGCACCGGCTGCGGCGCCGCGCCGATGTCCTTACGCACCTTGGCCACGTCGGACGCGCTGACTGCCGCGCCCTTGTTGCCCCAGCTCGACCGCACGAAACTCACCACATCAGCGACTTCCTTGTCGGTCATGCGCCAGTCAAAGCCCGGCATCGCGTACGCGGTCGGGGCCGACGCCGTGCCCGGCATCTGCGCGCCCTTGAGCACGATGTGGATCAACGAGGCCGGATCGGCCGAGTTGACCGTCGAGCTCAACGCGAGCTGCGGGAAGGTCTCGGTATAGCCCTTGCCCGTGCTGCGATGGCAAGCCGCGCAGTTGTTCAGGAAAGCCATGGCGCCGTCGCTCTTGTCCTTGCCGGTGCGCAGCGCATTCGCCACGGACTCGTCATAGGCCAGCGGCTTGGTGGCGTCCTTGTTCACCGGCGGCAGACTCTTCAGGTAGACCGCGATGGCGTTCAGGTCGTCGTCGGTCAGGTGCTGCGTGCTTTCCTCGACCACTTGCGCCATGCCGCCGAACGCTGCCGAATGCCCGTTGCGGCCGGACTTGAGGAAAGCCGTGATGTCTTCCTTGCTCCAGGCGCCCAGGCCGTCGGTTGCGTCGCCGCGCAGGTTCTTGGCCAGCCAGCCTTCGACCACGCCGCCCGACAGGAAGGCCGAGCCGTCCGCGTCGGTCAGCGCCTTTTCCTGCAACGCCACGCCGCGCGGCGTGTGGCAGGTGCTGCAATGGCCCAGGCCTTCAACAAGGTACTGGCCGCGCAGCAGCGCCTGCTTGTCCGCGCCGCCCGTGTTCACCGTGACCGGCGCCGTCGCGACATCCGGCGCGAACATCCAGCGCCACACCGTCAGCGGCCAGCGCATCGACATCGGCCAGACGATGTCGGTGTCCTTATTTTCCTGCTTCACCGGCTCGACGCCGTGCATGAAGTAGGCATACAGGGCCTTCACATCCTCCGGCGTGACCTTGGCGTAGGCGGTGTAAGGCATGGCCGGGTACAGCGAATGTCCGTCCTTGGCCACGCCGTGGCGCACGGCCCGGTCGAAGTCCTCGTACGAATAATTGCCGATGCCCGTTTCCTTATCCGGCGTGATGTTCGTCGAATAGATCATGCCCAGCGGCGAATCGATGCCCAGGCCGCCGGCAAAGGGCTTGCCGCCCGAGGCCGTATGGCAGGCGATACAGTCGCCGGCGCGCGACAGGTACTCGCCCTGCTTGATCATCTGCGCGTCGCTGGACGCCGGCGTGCCGTCGGCCGCGAACGCGGCGCTGGCAACGAGAGCCGAGAAGGCCGCAACAATGGTGTGCTTGATCATTGTTCCGTCTCCTTAAGCCTGGACCAGCGGGCCGGGGTTCTTCAGGTACTGCTCGCGGATCGCCTGGGCAGACCAGTAGGCCAGCGCGCCGACCAGGCCGGTCGGGTTGTAGCCCATGTTCTGCGGGAACACGCAGGCGCCCATCACGAACACGTTCGGCACGTCCCAGCTCTGCAGGTACTTGTTGACCACGCTTTCCTTGGGGTTGGAGCCCATGATGGCGCCGCCCGTGTTGTGCGTGCTCTGGTAGACGCGCGTGTCGTAGCGCGCGCCCTTCTTGCGCACGGCCACGAAGTGCTTTTCAGGATTCATCGCCTTGGCCACGGTCTCCATGCGCTTGCCCATGTAGCCCAGCATGTCGAACTCGTTGTCGTGCCAGTCGAACGTCATGCGCAGCAGCGGCTGTCCGTAGGCGTCCTTGTAGGTCGGATCAAGCGACAGGTAGGCATCGCGGTACGACATCACCGAACCGGAAATGCCGATCGTCATGAAGCGCTGATAAGCGTCCTGCACGCCCGCCTTCCAGGCCGTGCCCCACGTCGCGGTGCCCGGCGTCGTCGGCGTCTGCTTGATCGGACGGCCGCCGTAGCGCACGTGACGAATGCTGGCGCCGCCCACAAAGCCCAGCGGACCGTGGTCGAACTGGTCGCCGTTCAGGTCGTCCATGCCCACGCCGCCCGCGCCGGTGCCGACGAACGGGTTCAGTTGCGTGCCCTTGGGCAGCAGAACGTTGACCGCGCCGTTCATCTGGTAGGCGTAGTTCTTGCCGACCACACCCTCGTTGGTCTTCGGGTCATACGGCTTGCCGATGCCTGACAGCAGCAGCAGACGCACGTTGTGCATCTGATACGCCGACAGGATCACCAGATCCGCGGGCTGATCGATCTCGTTGCCGTCCGCATCGATGTACGTCACGCCCACGGCCTTCTTACCGGTCGAATCCAGATTGACCTTGATGACCTGCGAACGCGTGCGCAGCTCGAAATTCGGCTTCTTCAGCAGCACCGGCAGAATCGTGGTCTGCGGCGAGGCCTTCGAATACATGTAGCAGCCGTAGTTCTCGCAGAAGCCACAGAAATTGCAGGGGCCAAGGCGCACGCCGTACGGGTTGGTGTAGGGGCCGGACGCGTTGGCGGCCGGCGTGGGATACGGATTGAAGCCGACTTCGCGCGCAGCCTTGTCGAACAGCGATGCGCCGTAGGTCGTGGCCAGCGGCGGCAGCGGGAATTCCTTGCTGCGCTTGCCTTCCAGCGGGTTGCCGCCTTCGACGATCTTGCCGTTCAGGTTGCCGGCCTTGCCCGACGTGCCGCACACGTATTCGAACTTCGAGAAGTACGGTTCCAGTTCGTCGTAGGTCACGCCGAAGTCCTGGATCGTCATGCCTTCCGGAATGAACTTCTTGCCATAGCGCGTTTCATAGCGCGTGCGCAGTTCCAGTTCTTCGGGCAGCACGCGGTAGTGCATGCCGTTCCAGTGAAAGCCCGCGCCCCCCACGCCCGTGCCCAACAGGAACGAACCGTTCTGGCGGTACGGCACGGCCACGTCATCCACGCCGTGGCGGATCGTCACGGTTTCCTTGGACAGGTCCTGGAACAGATAACCGCGCACCGAATACTTCAGCTCGTCAATCACCTTGGGGTATTCCGCGTCCTTGGGCGTGTCCTGCATGCCGCCGCGCTCCAGCGCCAGCACCTGCAAGCCCGCTTCGGTCAGTTCCTGACCCAGGATCGCGCCGGTCCAGCCGAATCCGACCAGTACCGCATCAACTTTGTCTTTCTTGATCGCCATGATTTAACCCTTCTCCCCAGAAATCGACACGGGGCCATAGGGATACTTCACGTTGGGCTGGTCGACCCAGTCCATGAAATCGGCGCGCGCGCCGGGAAAGCCCACCATCTTCCAGCCCACCATGTTCTTGTTGCCGCCGTAGATCGGATCGGCAAAGAAACCTTCCTTGGTGTTGGCCAAGAGGAAACTGAAGAACGTCTTGGACGGCACGGATTCGAAGGCGATCTTGCCCGACTGCAGATCCTTCAGGATCTGTTCCTGCAAGGCCTTGTCCAGTTCGGCGTACGCCTTGCCGTGCGTCTTCACGCACCAGGCATCACAGGCCTCGATGCCATTGCGATAGACCTGGCGGGGATTCTGGTCGAGCTGATAACCCAGTTCCGGCACCTGGTCGGTGTGGAATGGCCCATCCATGTACCACAGCTTGCCGTGGCCGAAAGGCGTTTCCATTTGACGGTCGATGAACTCGGGCACACCGGCCACAATGGCGCCAGGGCCGTACTCGTCGGCGGGAATCAGATGATCCACCGCGGCAACGATGAAGGCCCATTCGGCCTTGGTGAAATAGGTGGGCTCGTAGGGCTTGGCCGCTTTTGCGGCATTGCCGTCGGCGGCGTTGGTACAGCCGACGGTCAGGCCGCCGATCGCCAGCGTCGACGCTGGCACAATGGCCATCGTTTGCAGAAACCGCCGGCGCGGCTGTGCGTCATCAGTCATGGACATCTCCGTGAATACTCCAAGTTGTCCTAGCGCGCTACCGAACATGAAACCTGGAAACACGAACTGCCCGAGCTAGTGACAACACGCTCTTTTCTTGCTCAAAATCAACACTGCTCTTTGAAAAGGGACGTAAGAGCAGGTGTCGGCATTATGCGCTTCTGATCTGCTCATTCGACCGTATCAGATGGAATTTCTTGACGTGGGAAAGTCTTTTGCATTAAGGACAACGTAAGAACCATAGAAATGCCGCGCTTTCTGACAGCAAGGTGAACGAAAACCCTTGATTCATGCGGCCCGCAGACGCGTGGTGTACCGCGCGCAATCCATGAAATGAACCCCATGCACGCTCAATACAGCATTCACGACAGCCTTCCGTTGCAGTGGCAACCGCGCCTTGCCGGAGCGCGCCTCGAGCAGCAATCCATCGGTGAATCGCGCGCGGACGTCTATCGCATTCGCAGCGCGAATCAGCCTGATCGCTATCTCAAATCCGAGCACACGGGCACGCAGCCCGAACTGCCAGACGAAATCGAGCGCCTGCGATGGATGGCCGCGCACGGCCTGCCGTGCCCCACCGTGATCGACGCGGTCGCCACACCCACGCGGCATTGGCTGCTGATGAGTGCAGTAGCTGGCCAGGATCTGGCCAGCGCGGGTCTGCCACCTGCGCAGGTGATCGCCATCATGGCCGATGCGCTGCATCGTCTGCACCGGATTCCCATCGACCAATGCCCTTTCGATCACACACTTGAACCGCGTATCGCCGAGGCCAGACGGGCGCTGGGTGCCGGCCTGGTGGACGAATCGGATTTCGATGACGAGAGAATTGGACGCACCGCAGAAGACGCGTTTGCGGAACTGCTGGCGACGCGGCCCACCACGCACGATCTCGTCGTGGCGCATGGCGATGCGTGCCTGCCCAACTTCATGGCCGATGGCGGCGTGTTCACCGGCTACATCGACTGCGGCCGCCTCGGTGTAAGCGACCGCCACCAGGATCTTGCGCTGGCTGCGCGCAGCATCGAACGCAACCTGGGACGCGAGTGGATCGAACCGTTCTTTCGCGGCTATGGCGTCGAACCGGACGACCGCCGTCTTGCGTTTTACTGCCTGCTGGACGAGTTCTTCTGAGAGTTAGGCGCGGACGCGCGGCGGGCTACGCGCCTCGGCCGTAATACCCCAAAAACATCCCAACCGCTGAATCCGCCACGCGCTCGCGCTCCGCCTTTTTCAGCGGTGGCTGCCCTAGCGTGACCTGCGGCCAGAACGCAAAGCTCTTCACCAGCCCTTCCAATTGGTGGCCCGCAAACCCCGGGTCAACTGCTTTCAGGCGCCCGTCCGCAATCGCCGCCTGAATCCACGCCGTCACCCCACTGCCCTTCTCGTCCATCCGGCAAACAATGTCCTGCGCGCGATCCGGTGAATGGATGATCTCCGCCATGGCGACCCGCGCCAGATCAATAAAGCTGGCGTCGCCCAGCAACTCCAGCTTCTGCATCAACAACTGCCGCAATTGCTGCGCCAGCGGAAGATCGGGGCGGTAAGCCATGTCCACGCTGGCTGCACTGCTGGCCCACAACTGCTCCAGCATCAGCGCGAACAGCGCTTCCTTGCTGGGGAAATGGTTGTAGACCGTACGCTTGGACACGCCAGCGGCCTGGGCGATGCGGTCCATGCTGGTGGCCTCGAACCCCGCTGTGCGAAATTCCTCCACCGCCGCGCGCACGATGTCCTCGCGCTTGCGGTCGGTCAGGCGTTTGGGCGGGCGTTCCTTGGCGGATTCGGGAGCTTTCGTCGACATGGGCGAAATTCTACACCGGACGGTGTACTTTTCCGATTCTGGAAACTACACTGTGCAGTGTAATTTTTTTGGCGCGAGCGGTTTGCCGCCATCGCGCCATCTTCTGAATCTCATGGGAAAACCCGCCGTGACCGTTCTCACCGCCTGCAACCGCCGCGCCTTGCCCCTTTATCCGCAATCCCCCCAACAGCGCGACGGACGCTTCAGCAATCCTCGGCCGCGCCCGGCCATGGGCTTCTGGAAAGGCGTCAAGCTCGCCTGGACCGTCCTCTTTGCCAAGCCCCGCGGCACGGTTCCCGACATCACCATCCCGGTGCGCGCGCTGGACCGCGCAGCCCTGGAAGCCGCCCCGGACCGCAGCCTTTACCGGCTTGGACATTCCACCATCCTCATGAAATTGCGCGGCCGCTTCTGGCTGACCGACCCGGTCTTCTCGGAGCGCGCTTCGCCCGTCCAATGGGCCGGCCCCGCCCGCTTTCACGCGCCACCCATCAGCATCGAAGACCTTCCCCCGATTGCCGGCGTCATCCTGTCCCACAACCATTACGACCATCTGGACCGCGCCGCCATCGCAAAGCTTGCGGACAAGACCGCCCGCTTCATCGCGCCGCTGGGCGTTGGCGACCAACTGGTGGCCTGGGGCATCGACCCCGCCCGCGTCGAACAACTGGACTGGTGGCAATCCACCGACGTCGACGGCCTGCGCCTGACCGCCACGCCTGCCCAGCACTTCTCCGGTCGCGGCCTCACCGACAGCGACCGCAGCCTGTGGGCGTCGTGGGTCATCCAGGACGCCGACCTGCGCGTCTTTTTCAGCGGCGACACCGGCTACTTCGACGGCTTCAAGGCCATCGGCGACGCTTACGGCCCCTTCGACCTAACCCTGATGGAAACCGGCGCGTACGACGAGCGCTGGGCCTTCGTCCACATGCAGCCCGAAGAAACCCTTCAGGCGCACCTGGATCTGCGCGGCCGCTGGCTGCTGCCAATCCACAACGGCACGTTCGACCTGGCGCTGCATCCGTGGGAGCAGCCGTTCGAGCGGATCGTCGCGCTGGCGCAAGAACATGCGGTGAGCCTGGCGACGCCCATGATGGGGCAGCGCGTGGACATCGACGCGCCGGAGGCGGGCACGTTATGGTGGCGCGAGGGCGATGCGGGACGCTCGACGGGCGTGCTTTTGGGTGGGACGCCTTTGGCCTAGCGTCCCCCGCCGCTCGCCCGGGCGATCCTGACCGGCGACCCTGACCGGCGACCCTCAACGGGCGTCTCTACCGAGCGTCCCGCCCGCTCAAACCGCCGGCGAAAGCCGTGTCCCGTCCAGTACAATCCGCGTTTGGCGACGTTGTGATCGCCCCTCTGTCTGGACCCCCTAGCATGTTGCGTCTGTCTGAAATCAAGCTGCCGTTGAACCACACGCCCGAGGAACTGCCCGCGGCAATCCTCAAGAAACTGGGCATTCCGGCCAGCGACCTGAACGGCTTCACCATCTTCCTGCGCAGCTACGACGCGCGCAAAAAGCACAACATCCTGCTCATCTACGCGCTGGATGTCGACGTCGCCAACGAAGCCGCGATCCTCAAACGCTTTCACGACGACCGCAACGTCAAGCCGTCTCCGGACACCGAATACAAATTCGTCGCCCAGGCGCCCGCCACGCTGAGCAAGCGCCCCATCGTCATCGGCACCGGCCCCTGTGGCCTGTTTGCCGGGCTCGTGCTGGCGCAAATGGGCTTCAAGCCCATCATCTTGGAACGCGGCAAGGCCGTGCGCGAACGCACCAAGGACACCTGGGGTCTGTGGCGCAAGCGCATCCTGAACCCGGACTCCAACGTCCAGTTCGGCGAAGGCGGCGCCGGCACGTTCTCCGACGGCAAGCTCTACAGCCAGATCAAAGACCCCAAGCACTACGGCGAAAAGGTCTTGAAAGAATTCGTCCTGGCCGGCGCGCCCGAAGAAATCCTTTACGTCAGCAAGCCTCACATCGGCACGTTCCGCCTGGTCGGCATGGTCGAAGTCATGCGCGACACCATCACCAAGCTGGGCGGCGAAGTCCGCTTTTCCAGCCGGGTTGAAACGCTGCACCGCGAAAACGGCAAGGTCACCGGCGTCACGCTTTCAAACGGCGAACACATCGAAGCCGACCACGTCGTCCTCGCCATCGGCCACAGCGCGCGTGACACCTTCCAGATGCTGCGCGACCAGGGCGTCTTCATGGAAGCCAAGCCCTTTTCCATCGGCTTCCGGATCGAACACCCGCAATCCCTCATCGACCGGGCGCGCTTCGGCCCCAACGCTGGCAATCCGATCCTGGGCGCCGCGGATTACAAGCTGGTGCACCACGCCAGCAACGGCCGCTCGGTCTACAGCTTCTGTATGTGCCCGGGCGGCACGGTCGTCGCGGCTACGTCTGAACCCAACCGCGTCGTCACCAACGGGATGAGCCAGTATTCGCGCAACGAACGCAATGCGAATGCGGGCATCGTCGTGGGGATTTCGCCGGAAGTTGACTACCCCGAGCACGTCCTGGCGGGCGTCGACTTCCAGCGTAAGTGGGAATCGCAGGCTTTCGAATTGGGCGGCCGTGATTACAGCGCGCCGGGGCAGTTGGTTGGCGATTTTCTTCAAGGCAAGGCGTCGACTGAATTCGGCGCGGTGCAGCCGTCGTACACGCCGGGCGTCCACCTGACCGACCTGGCTACCGCCCTGCCCGACTTCGCGATCACTGCGATTCGCGAAGCATTGCCGGCGTTCGACAAGACCATCAAGGGCTTCAACATGCCCGATGCCGTGCTGACCGGCGTGGAGACGCGGACGTCTTCGCCGATTCGCATCAAGCGGGATAACGAGACGCTGGAGAGCATCAACACGCAGGGCTTGTTTCCGGCTGGCGAAGGTGCGGGTTATGCGGGCGGGATTTTGTCGGCGGGGGTGGACGGGATCAAGATTGCCGAGGCCGTGGCGCTGAGCATCATGGGTAGGCAGGGGTAAGGCAGGATCGGCGATGGACCCCACGGAGCCATCGCCGCAAGCGTGGGTTCGGCCCGTTCAGGCCCATTCCAGAATGGCGCTAACAACTCGCGGCGAGACGTACCACCACGGGCCTGCCTTTTACATCGGCATGGCCTTCAGGGCACGCGGCATGATCTCTTAGATGACCGGCTTGGCGATCGGCGCATCGCCGACTTGTCGTGCTTTGCGCCGGAAATGCCGGCAGTCCTGCTCGTCAATCTCGCAAGTCTTAATCGCGGGCCGGCGCGGCAGCGCTTTTAGCACAAAACCTTCAACTTCGCATCATCAATTCGAGCAGAGGTGAAGCCCAAAGCCCATGGATATCATGGAATTCGGACTCGCCAAGGACTAGGGCCATCAGGCCCGGTCCGCGGTTAGGACGAGGGCGTGACTCACGAAAGGCCAGTTGTTGATGTTGCAAAGCAAAAAAGAAGAGATAGCTCCCACTCAGAGTTGCAAAACACCACCGTCATCTAGAAAAAACTGTCCGAACGATTCCCATCGATAGTCACTCACGATCAAGGGGGGGGCATGGACGAATTGCACTCACTCGGCACGTTCTACGCACCAGTCGGGAATCGCAGATCTCAATTCCAGGTCAGTCGAAGATCGTTCATCGGCGCAGTCGCCGGTATTTCCGCCCTTCCATTGCTGATGCGTGCGCCAACCGCCGACGCGGCAATCAAGAAGTCCCGCCCTTGCGCGCCCAGCCTCCGGTTCGACGAGGACAAGCTCCGGCAGGAACTCATCATTACTTGGTATCCGGAGTTGGAAGTCGATCCCTCTCCGTTGACCGACGACCAGCCGCGCTGCGTCGCCTCTACCCTGAAGGACAAGGCACGTTCCTGGCGCTTGGTTGGCAAGGCCTTTGGGCCCAAAGCGCAATTCCAGTTGCGTTGGCTGTCGTCCAGCCCATTCACCTACCGACTCGACGTAGTGAAGGCCCGGTTCGGAGAAATGGATGAAGCTACGCATCAGTTCACTTTCACTCACCTGCTGCCGGAGAAGACTTGGAAAGTCCAGTTGGAGACATTCCTGTGGGGCCGCCGGCAACGGAGCAAACAGCTCGACTTCCGCAACATTTCCAGCACGACCGACCTGGAAAAAGATCAGTCGAAGCTCGATTTCACGGCGTACCCTGAGGGCTCCCCGGAAGATCTGGCCGGCTTCCAGATCGAGGTGGACGCCGGCGACTTACGCGACAGCCTCCGTAAAATTTTCGGCGACCACCTGCAGTTGACTGGTGGGAAATTCGTTTTGGTGCTAGAGCCCAATGGAGTCTGGCGTCTGGTGCCAACGTCCAGTGATACTGCGCGTCAAATTCTTCTAGCCGAAGGGGCTCTCGCGGCGCCAAGGGGACTCGGCATGGCCTGGTGCGAGTTGAATCAGGAAGCCAACGCAGAATCGCCGCCGGTCAACGAGGCCAGCGATGGCATCCCATCCGGAAATGCGGGAAAGGCCAAGGTTGACGTCTCAGGTCGCAAGCTACCGAAACCCACACCGACGGACCCGGTGTTTCTTGCATGGGCGCAGGCCTCAGAGGGTGCGGTAGATTTGGGCAAGGGAAAAGCTCCCTGTGCCAAGCTGAGCGCACGCTCTATCATCAGGCGCGAAGCTGAGCTGGCAAAGCCAACAACAGACCTTTCGGTCGACGCTCCTGCCAGCCTGCAGGCCCAGACCGGCGTCCCGCAAAAGCCGGGCTTCACCGCGCCGCAGTGGCGCTATGAACGGCATGACTGGGCATTCAAGGACGGCCGACATCCCGAGGGCGCCTCCAGTATCCAAGCCGCCTGGGAAGTATGGGTGACCGTCGCGCCCGGCAAACCGGCGTTCGGTCCTCTGCTGGTCGAGGAAGGGGTGCTGAAACGTTCCAAGGCCGGAAATCCCGGCCTGCGTTTCGCCGCTCGGCTGAGGGCGGAGCCATGGTGGTTGACCACTTGTATCGGTGGCCTGTTCGTCCACGGCCGGACACAGGAGGCGTCGGAAACCGGCGCGGTCGCGGTTAACGACCGCACCCACCGCACGTTGATGACCCTGGCCAGCGCTGGCTACGCGGCCCCCCTTTCGTCGCTTGACGTTCCCCTGCTGTTGCGCCGTTGCGATCTGGCTCCCGTTGACTGCGAATTCAGCGATTTCAGATTCGCTGCGACCAGTTTGCGTGCCGTTTACCACAACGACGCTGCCCAAGCCCGCGCAGATCTGCTAGCGTCCAGCAGTTACCTCTGGCTCGGCGCGCCCGAAACGATCGGCGACCTGCCGACGGCCCATATCGATCTGACGCGCGCACGCATTGAGCTTGCACGCACGAGGGACCTGGCGCGGCTAGCCTTCCTGTTCTCCGGACTCCACCTTGATATCGGCGGCAGCAAGGCGTGGATCACTGACACCCGGGCCAGTTGCCGCGTACGGCAGCGCATTGAGCCCGGCCGAGTGGGCTCGGCGAGCGCGCTAGGTGAGCAGGTCGTCCCGGACGATCCGGACGATGCCACGCATCCAATCATTTTGGACTCACGGCCAGTACTGGTGGTCGAATTCTCACCTCAACATGTGTTCGAGGAAGCGATCTTCCGTCCCGGGCCAGCTCCACTGCCGGACGTTGCACTGAAGGCATCGTGCTTTGCAGTGGATGTCCCGCTCCAGGGCAATCCACGACAATTCAGCACGGCCCTACCCCAACTGCTGCGCGAGCTCGAAGCACTCGACGACGATGCGGAAGTCAGGGAAGCACGGAACACCGAGACCCTATCCGAGCTCAAAAGCCGCATTCGCAGTACTTACGCCGACATGAAAATCAAGACTCAGGCGCAAACAGATCCACGCGGACAAGAAGACCAACCCTTTGAGGCATTCTCGAAGCAGTTCAAGCTGGAATTCGAGGCCGTTCTGGCATTGCAGGACGTGTCGAAAGCGGAACGTTGGCCACTGGAGGAGAAAATATACATCGGCGCGGTAGGCCTGCGGCCAGAGATCGCAGCGCTTGCACGTCGGGTTCAGGTCGCAATGAGTAGATCCGCCATCGCATCTTCGCTCGACGCCACACTCCATCGGGCTGCCCATCTGATTGACCTGCTCAAGGGCGCGCAACCGCAGTTAGACAGCACATGGCAAAAGCTTCTCAGGAAACTGCAGGAAGCAGGCCTCCTGGACGATCCGCTCAACCATCCCGGCGGCCCGCTCTCCGACCGGGACAGGGCTCGCTTGGTCGAGCAGATGGCGGGCGCAATTATGCAGGACTACGCCTACTTCCGGGACTTCTACTCGGAATGGATGCTCCGCCAAAAAAATCCCTTGCAACTGCGGGCTGACGACCTGGAATTTTTCAGTCCCACCAACCGATACAAGTTGGATTTCAAAGACGCAAAGGAGGTCAACTCACGCTTCGAGGCGGCGAAGGCCGCCTATGTAGAACGGTTACGATCAGCGGAGCCACCGCCGACGATCATGCGAGCTCGTCTCTCGGGCAGTTCTCGCCTGGCTTTCCATGTGGATTGCGGCAGCCGCCCCGGCGTAGATGTGGAAGAGGGCGATGCCCATTCTGTTGCCCCCCCAGCGGGCACCCGATTGCCCTTCAGCTTTGACGCCCTTACCGACTGGGCGCACTATGACCTCGCGGTAACTCCACGCGCCAGACAGGCGCCCGTGTTCGACGATGGCGGTGCGTTGGTCCGTCGCAACGCTGGGGATTCCGCTGGCATCGAGGACGATTCCACCAGCGCCGACGTCGCGATGCTTAGATCGCTGGGTATACGCAGCGGCCAAACTTCCGACGGCTACCAGCGTCCCGGGCGGATGCGGGACTGGGGTAGCAAACCCCTGCGCACCCTGCAAGAGCGGCTATCCGACGTGGAGTCTTCGCTCACGGTGATCCCGACCAATCTGCAGACTTCCATCGAACTGCCGGCACGCCTGATACTGTCGCCCTCGCAGAAGGCACAGTGGAACACGCGCCGCGCAAAGGTGCCTTGGCCCGTTGTCGCGTGCAATGCGGTTGTACCACTCTGGACCGCCTCCTTGGACGTCAGGACGAACAATCCGCTGGTCCGCGCGGTCGCCTCGCCCGACCTGCGTCCAGAGTTCGTCCGATTTGCCCTGGATCGCACCATGTACACGGCACAGAAAGCCGCGGCGGCGCCGAGCTCGGACAAACCCAAGGCGCTGCACGCACCGACAGGCGGCGCGCCTCCACGCGGGCCGCGCGCTCCGTGGACCATCGGCTTCGAGGAAAGCGATCCCAACACCAGCAGCATCGTCGATCTCTTCGAAGTGACCCGGCCACCCGGTGCGCCCGCGCTGTTGGAAACGGACATCTGCAATCTTCCGGTCGTGCAGAAGCCGGGAGCCATGGAGATTGAGGTCGCTCCCGGCTCCGCTCAGGACCTGCATCCCCTGGTCCGCTATCTGTGCGAACGCAAACAAGCTCGAAACCAATATGCGGAGCACGCAATATTCCGCTCCACGATGGACGCCTACGATCGTCACGAGATTGTGCTGCTCAGTTCAGCCTGGGGACTGCCTGTACGCGGGCGGCGCGAGAAGACAGGTCAACTGCAGGCGGTACGCTTCTCCAGCCA
This sequence comes from Achromobacter sp. UBA5777, assembly GCF_002418565.1. Lineage (NCBI taxonomy): Bacteria > Pseudomonadati > Pseudomonadota > Betaproteobacteria > Burkholderiales > Alcaligenaceae > Achromobacter > Achromobacter sp. UBA5777. The sequence continues at coordinate 25,365 of NZ_DIEJ01000313.1, forward strand.
GGCCGAACTGCCGCCGGAGTGGCGATTACTCGATGCTCAGGGAGGGACAGCGGTCTACCGGCCAAGAGCGCTCAAGGTACAGGAGCTCGCGCTGACTGCCCTGGGTGGCACCCTCCGCCACGACAGTGACTTCGTCCCACCTGCAGCGGCGCGGCACATTGTGTATGGCCCGCTGTTCGACTCGTTGTCGGTGGAACGCTGGCAACACTGGACGGTACTCGGCCGCGACGTATTCGCCGAGGTGGTTTACAAGGGCTTTCTATTCCCGTTCGGCCATCGGGCATCGCTAGTCAAGCAAACCGAGCGGGTCTTTCTGAGTCCAAAGGGCGGAGGGCCCGTTCGCGCCTACTTGCGCCAGCGCATGTTTATCCGCGTGGCCAATCGGCATAAGTCCTTCCCCGCCTACGGCCAGCCGAATGGCGGGCGCATGTTCCCAGCGGGCGTAGTGGGCATCCAGACCGAGACCACCCCGGACCTCGTCGATCCGACGGAGGACACAAAGAAAACCGCCGACGACTCGAACGGCTCCGATTACTTGCCATCGCCGGCCGGCCGCCTACGTCCGGAAGAGGCTGGCCTGATGTTCTGGCCGCGCATCGCTCGCCTCGAAGGCGCCGACGTGATATTCGACGTGCAGATCCAGGGCGCGCCGACTCGAGCGAAACTGATTTTTGTCGACAACGTCGCCGCTAACCGGGCGGACATGATGAGTTGGCTGGCGACCTACTACAACAAGCTGGCCTCGCCGGACCTCGACCGGAAACCGAATTCTGCATTTACGCTAGAGCAGCCCGACCTGCGCAAACACCCGCGCACACTCGACCTGCGGGGCGAAACACTGCGCTATTGCGACGAAATCCGGCCCGGAACCACTTCGCACAAGACCTTGTGCTGGACACTCAAAGCGACAGGCGGCGTCGGCGGCCTTCCGCAGAACCAATGGGAAGGTCCGGTCAGCCAGTTCGACGATCCGTTGCTGGAAGGCGCCGACCAACCACCCTTTTTTCCCGCGATCGAAACCAGCCGTATCCGAATCGATCAGGTGGAACGGCTGACCGGCGGGGCACCACAGATTGCGCTTGCTCAGTTCGAGGGTTGGTATGTGCAGAATGGCTTCGAAGTAAGGAAGCTAACCCTAGAAGAGGATTCACTGCAGATCTACCTGGACATCGTCAATACGGTAACCATGGACATGGGCGGCTCTGGAGACCGCAGCGGCGGTGTGCTGCGCCCCTCAGGGCACGTGATCGGGTTGTCGCGCCAGCGTGGCCCCCTGACTGGCAACACGCCCTTACCGGCCGGGAGCATCGACACATTGACCGGCGGGGAGACGGGCCGCTTCCCGCTTTCACCTAAGGCGTCCCCGCCCATCCAGGGGCTGAGAGGCCAGGCCAAAATGCCCGCGCCTGATCCAGCGTTTGCCAAGCAGGCCTTCAAGACGTTCTTTAGCGACTCCGGCCCAATGCAAACTAAAATCCTTGGGCTGGTCACCGTCGGCAGCCTGCTCAAATGCCTTGACATTACGGATGCGACGCGGGAACTTCCCCATCTGCAGGAAGCGTTGGAGTATGGGCTGGGCGGCAACGATATCGGCATTGAAGGACTGCATAGCGCAGTCGTGCAGCCTCTCCACAAAGTCGTCAGAGCTCTGGTTGACGATTGGCGAAAAGCCGGAGATCGGCTAAAGCTCTCGCTGCCCGGCGTCGTCACCGGCATGCACGATGTGTTTCCCGACGTTGACTCCGCGCTCAATGATTTGCTGGATGCGCTTGCCACGACCGCCGGCGCCAACAATACCGAACTCTTCGCGTCGCTGTCGAGCATCTACGAATGCGGACGGCGGCTTATGGATGCCTGCTCAAGAGTGGCGACCAATCCGCTGGAATACCTGCAATTGGCTGTGCAGGAGAAGCTAGCCGATCTGACCACCCAGTTGGGCAGCTTCAGCGCCGCATTCGATACAAAGATAATCGAGCGTGTCCAGCGAATCCACGGCGACCTGGTATCGGTCGACTTGCAGGCCCCCCTGGTAGCCGCCATCGTTGCGCCGCTTGGCGCGGCGCAGACAAAGCTCCAGGAATTAGAGGACGGCCTGGACAAAGACAAGGAAGCCTTTGCGGCCATAGAGCAAAGCATGCAGGACTTGCAGGCTACCGCCGGCTCGTTGGCCGGCATCCTGCGCAGCGACATCATCGCAGCCATCGCGCCGACAACCACCAAGGGCGAGCTACGCAAGCCCGCCCAGCAACAGGCCCTGGACATCGTCGACAAAGGCCTGGCTACAGTCGACCAGGCCCTCGGCAAGGCACGCACGCGGCTGGAAGAACTATCCCTAGGTAAGCCTGGATCGGCTGAAACGAACATCATCAGCGGTGTCTCCTACCTAAAGCAGGCGCAGGAACAGATAGCCGCCGCCCGAGATGAACTCCGAAATACCGCAGCACTAGCACGCGCCAGTTATGGCAAGACTGTTGCATATCTAGCCCGGCTGCTGGCAGTTGGCGATGCTCTGTTTCGGCTACGCGCCGACACGGCAGGTTTGGTTGTTCGAGTGCCACAGACGCTGCACGAATTCCTGCTGCTATGGCTAGGTCCGCGTCTGCCTAAACTTCCACCGCCAGATCAGGCGAGGACATTTATCCGCAAGCTCATGCATCCAGTGCAGGACGGAGCGAAAGGCGTAATCGACGGCATCGCAGATACAGCTGCTGCCGAGCCGCAGCCAACTCTGCCGCCGAAAGACGGAAAATTCCAGATTCCAACAGACTGGAAAGCGCCCGGCGAGAATCACAGTCTGGTCAATGCAATGCTCCAGATCGCGCGGACGGTGGAAAAGCACGTAGCGGACCCAGCATTGCCCGACACGGCGCGCCAGCCGCTTGCTAGGTTGGGCCACGACGCGCTCGAGGCACAGATACAGCTGCATCGCGCCGCCGTGGGCATGGCTCTCGCCATCCGGGGTCTAGACGATTTCATCGAAACCCACATACAGGAGTCGCTGCAAAAGATCGATGCGGCTTTCCACTCCCTCGAACGGGTCGGCGTGGCCGCCGATGCCAGCTTGCGCACGATTGTTGACGACTTTGCCTCCGTCGACATTTCCGCGAAGGTCCGCGAGCACCTCGAATCGCCCATTCTCGCGTTGTGCGAGCGGACCTTGCGTTGGTTCCAGGGCATCAACTCGACGCTGCTGACCGCCTTGGAGCAGCAGGCGACGCAGGACGCAGTATGGAAGGAACTACTCGCGCCCTGGATCCGGCTTGCCCAGACCTACGACCAAAAGATCAGAGACGTCGTCCAGCTCGCAAGACATCACCCTTCGGAATGGCTCGCAAAGCCGCATAATCTCATTCCGGAATTGCCCGTTCCCGAAGGCGCCATGACGGCGACAGGCGCACAGGCGGTGACGGCAATGCAGCGCTTGCTGGCGGACCAGGTGGCCGCCCTGCGTGCGAGTCTGGCCGAACCCGGCGAGCAGGCTGTGGCGGCCCTGATGGCGGCCTTCGCTCCGGTGCTTCCGCTCTACGAGGCCAACTATTCGGCACTGGCAAAAAAGCGCGCCTCCGCCTTCACAAAAGCGGCGGAAACCCCTGCGACACTGGTTCTGCCCGCACTCCTGGTCAAGGTCGACAGCACGGTGGTCTTCTCGCCCAACATCGCTTTGACCAAAGAAAATACAGACGCCAGCCAGCCCGACCGCGACCAACTGCATTGGGACTTGGTATCGCTGCAGGCTCTTCTCAATTACGGCGGTGCGCCTATTCCTGCTCAGCACCGCGCACAGGCGATGCGTTTCCTGGCTTACCTTAGCCAGGGCTGGTCCAATGGCCAATCCACTCCCCTGCGCATCCTCAACCAGATGCAGCGGATCGCTCTGGAAGAAGTTCGGGCAAAGCTGGTTGGCTTGTTCAATTTCTCCGCGATTCGCGAGGAGATCGAAGAACGGATCAAACTTCTGATTCCCTCTGCAGCTACGCTGTCCTATGACTTCCGGACGACCATCCAAGCCGGCGCGTCGGAGATCCCGCCAAAAGTCTTCCAGCCCAAGGAGGGCTGCGCGCTTACCGTGCGCACCCGATCACGTATCGACCTACGCGCGCTGGCCCCACCGACGTTCGAGTCCGTGGGTGAGTTGGGTGCCTTCGACATCCAACTGTTCAGCGACTTCGACGCGATCACCATTCACTTCAAAGGCATTCGCTTCACGTCCACCGGTGGCGCAACTACCTGCGACCTCCAATACGGCGGCTTCACCCTCGGCGCTAAGCTGAACTATCTAGCGCAGTTGACACCGCTCTTCGGCTCGCCAGCGGGTAGCGGCTTCTACCTCAAACCAATGAACACCGGCATCGGACTGGAAACCGGATATAAGTTGAATCTAGGCATGGTCACCATCGGCAATCTGGCAATCTTCAATGTGTCGCTGAATGCCGCCGCACGTTTGCCCTTCGACAACCAGAAGGCCACCTTTATCGCCTCGCTGTCACGCCGCGACTCGCCATTCACCATCGCCATCGCGCCTTACGGCGGTAGCGGCTTCTTCTTGCTAGAGGCCGACACCCAGGGCATCGTCAGCTTCGAAGCCTCCTTCGAGTACGGCGGCGCAGGAGCCTTCTCCTACGGACCACTGCAGGGCCATGGGCGGCTGATGGTCGGCGCCTATATCCGCAGCACGCGCACATCCACCGAAATCTACGCCACCTTTTACGTTGGCGGCTCGGCTTCTATCTGGATATTTAACTTTGGCGCATCCCTATACGTAAACGCCACGCAACAGGACGGGAAGATGGTCGGCTCAGCCACTTACGCCTTCTCCTTCTCCATGGGCATCGTCGACTATGACTACCAGGTGACCGTCGACGTGAAGCTGAAGTTCGACGGCAGCAGCGCAGAGGAAGATGAGAAGGCAAAATCTCAATCCACGCCTTTGGGTATGGAGTCGATCCGACTGGCCTCGCTCGACACCTCTGGCATGCCGATCGAAACTGTCAGTGATAGCCCGGCGCATCCGCTGTCGCTGGCAAGGGCGAAGCCAATCCTAGAGCCTCCTGCGCCAGCGCGAGCTCAACGAAGGATAGACACCCGCTGCCAAACTCTGGATTGGGCGGCTTACTCCCGCTATTTCGACCTTTCAATGGGCTCGCGCCTGGAGGACTTTTGACATGGATTTCAAAGGGATTCCGAAACTTGTCGCATCTGGCGTAATACGGGCTACGCCGCCGGGCCGCCGTCTGCGGGTGACCCTGATGCTGTCACCCACCATGGGGAAAGACGACTTGCCAAACTTGCCAGGTAAGCTGATTCAATCTTGGCTCGATGAAAAGTGGGTGATCCTGCTGAAAGTCGCCCAGGTGCGCATCAGCGGCGGCGAATGCGCGGACTCCTTCCAGGCCGCCATCGCGGCCGCAGTGGACGTTGAGGCCTGTTGGAGCGGTGGTGCCGCCGCATGGAGAAACGCTCACCAGCGCGACATCGCCGCACTAAACCAGCTCTGGGCAGATAGCTTCAGGGACAATTGTGGAAATGTCATTCCGGATCCCTGGGACGAACTCGCTGCATTGCTCACTGCGTCCAACGGCGGCAAGGGGTTGCAGGCGGGCAGCGGCCTGACGCAGAAGCCTTCACCCACATCGCCGCCCTCGCCGGATGCTGCGACAGTCGAAGCGATCCTCCCTTCGCGCCAGAGCGATCTCGCCCTACTGCTCGAAAGCGAACGAGCGTTGGAAACAAGCGCCACCGTGCGATGGGCGCGTGGCGAGTTTCTTTCCTGCGCGGCAGAGGAAGCACGTTGCCTCGCCCGCATCGCCGCGCCGCCGGTACTGGATTCCCAGCAAAAGCTCGTGAATGATGCAAGAGCGCGATACAAGGCAGCGCAAACTGCCGTTGACGATCAGTACCGATGCTTGGCCGACACCGAGGGCATGCCGCAAGCGCGGTGGCTCGTCGCCCCAGCATCTCTCGATAGCGACCGGGCAGACCTTACCGGGAAAATTCCGAGTGCTGTGCAGTCGTACACAGATGCGAACGTGCCCGAAAACGCCACTACCGAAATCCGAAGCAAACAGGCTGAGTGTGCACGTTTGAAGCAAGACAGCATCGCCCAGTGTTACTTTGCCATCCAGGGATCGCCGGCATTGTCCCGCCTGTTCGGATTAACCGTGGACCTGGAGATCGACCCAGAGAAACTCGAAGAAGCGTTGCGCCTGCATGGGGCCACTTCCGACCCATGCATGGTGGCGCACCTACTGCTAGGGTTCCCTCGCGCCGATCCGAAAATTCCAGACATCTGGACATTAGCGCGCTATCGACCCGCGGGCGCCATGCACTTCCTTCCGGGCAGCCGGCTCGAGTTGCAGATGTTCGGCGATACAAAAAAGCTCCACCCCGCCGCTTCGCAGTACGAAGGCGTGCTGGTACTCGGCCAGGATCTCAATGTCGCCGATGATCAGAATGTCAGCCGCTTCATGCTGACCAGTCTGGATGTGCCACGCGCCACGAATGGCGCCATCGACCGGATTGTGATGGGCACCAAGCAGTCAAGATCGGCAGCGACCGGTGATTCAGATGTCGCGCCGCCGCCTATAACCCGGAGGTCAAGCGATTGTGCCCGAAAGACGCACTCGACCGCCGGGCTGGTGCTGCTGGACCGGGGCCGGCTGGAGCAAGCCACACTGCAGTTCGCTGCACGGGTCCATCACGCCACCCAGATCGACAAGCAAGAACATGTCGTGCTTGACTCGAACGACTTGTTGATCGGCTACCGGATTGACGTGGGGGTCCCGCTCAAGCCGAAACGCGGGAACGGAACCAGCGCTGCAGTCACTTGGCGCAGCCTGATGGCCCGCAACATCGAGCACGGCACCTTCGGCATTAGCGCCAGGCTCGTGCGGGAGAAGGTGCACTTATTGATGGGGAGTGGCGCGTCCGGCAAGACGGAATCCTGGCAACGGACCCTGGACGACGTCTATCTCAGCTTGCCGATTCGGATCGTCAAGCCTGATAAAGGGAGTTCGGCTCCGCCAGGGGAGAGAATCGCATATGTCGAAGAGATCGTAGCAGTGTGGACGGGGGAGCCCATGGCGGCCCAGTGCGCCGGCGATGCCACGCAGAAAAAAACCAACGCGATCGTCGGTGCCGGCGAGACTATCTCTCTACCCGAAGCCCGACTGGATTCAGACCGTGTGCCGCCTCCCCTGCGCTTTGGCTGGCCCTACCGCGTGGGTGTACGCGCCGTCTATGCTGGCGGCATTTCACTTCCTCTTGTTGACGCTCGGCGACTGTACGACGCAGAGACCGACTGTCCCGCGGAATGTCTGCTCACGTTGCCGTCGCCCCAAGAGAACCGTTCCGGTATCCGCAGATTCACCCGCCACGAACGGATCTCCGCCCCCTATCTGCTATTGCATGAGAATATTGCACAGCCAACCACCCCGCCCCCACTAATGGGATACCAGCACGCCGGGCATGCCGTTGTGCGCAGTGGCCTTGGCAAAATCGCGCCTGACCGTGACCATCCGTCCGAGACTCAGCGCATCTTCGTACCTCCCTCAGTCGAGATGCATTTCGCGGCGATGCATGGCGTATTCGATGACAACACCCAAGATCGGGAGCCCCCCGACGGTCTGCGGGGCGTCGATTTCGACGCTGCGAACGGCGGCTTTCCTTTTGTCTCGTCACAGTCCGTCGAAGGCGTGAATGGCCAGGCATTCAACAAGCCGCGAACCATTCGCATGCCCGCTTCGCAGTCCAGCGACCAACGCGGGGATGCGGTCTATCGCGAAAATAAAAAGCGGACACCACGTTTGGGACCCCGGCGCTTCTACCCCGACCCAGCAGCAGATTATTGGGTGGTGGCGGTAAGGTTCGCCGGGACCCAACACTATCTAGATGGCAACTCGGTCACCAAACCGATGCGTGGACCCGGGATGGCTTATCCGCATTGCCGACCACTGACGCTGCGCATCGTACGCAACAAAACCCCTCGTCCCCAGCTTCGTTTACCCACTCTGGACGAGGTAATTACGCTGGCGTCCTCCCCCTCCGGTAAATGGCCGGTGACGAACTGCATTGAGCTGGTAGTAGCGCTCGCTCCGGGCGAGGATTTCGAAGTCGACGTCTGGTGCATGCCAAGCAAGAAGAACCTGGCAGACCTCTTCGCGACGGTCGAAAGCATTGGAACCCTGGCCCTACAACAGGCGCGTAAGGGCCAACCCCGAGAAACGAGAATTGAGCCTCCGGCCTTTCTCGAGGCATTGCGGGGCCTCCTGTCCCCAGATCAAGCCACTATCCAGGACATGACGGCGGTGCTAGCTCACGCGAACTCTTTGCCAACCGCGACCAACCCGCAGGCGACGCAGGGCAACGATGGGGTTGGCGGCCTACCTGCTCCCGGGCGGGCCGCTCGCATGGCTATCGCCGAAGCCCTTTATGAAACCCTGAGCCGGCGTCCAATCGATGAAATTGCCGCAGTGCAGACAATCCGGACGACCCATGCGACCGAGCAGCCTTGGCAGATGCCCATCTTCGGCTCCAAGGAAGACCAGCGCCGGCCGTTCATTTTCCGACCGCAACCGAACATCGCGCCGATGGACAATTCCGTCACTAATCTTGCCGGTGCGACATCCACGGACGCATTTGCCGGGCATAAACGCGACGTGAGCGTCAGCGAACCCGAGTACATCCTAGCAGGGGACTTGCTTGTCGATCTCCCAACCACTGGAGCCATCGAGATCCGGGCGAATGCCGCTTGCCCAACTAGCGCGACCTTCGACGACCCGCGACGCGGACGCAGCACGCGCGACCGGCGCAACGGCGATTGGCCAGGGCAGCGACAGTCCGAGCCGCTTTCCACGCGAGAAGTTTTTGGTTTTGACGTAGCCGGAGATGGACGTGTCGATTTCCCTCGGCCCGATATTCTGCTGCTGCGCATTGAAGACCTTGTCCTGCCGTCTCCCGACGTACCGTTGCCCTACGCTGAGGGCCGATGGCTCATCGCGCTGGAAGGACTAACCGGAGTTCCGGGTCCCAATGTATGGGGACGTGTCGTGGAACGCTACATCTTTCCGGACCGCAAGGCGCGCCGTCTGATGCTTCATGTGTTCGCCCGCACGCGGCACGAAGAGCTGATGCGCACTGCCAGCGCCGAAGCCCGGCCTGGCGGATGGCTGCGCCCGGGCCAGGAGCTACCAAGGCCGAAGGATCCAATATCCCTAGGGACGCCGATCGACGTCTGGCTGCCGGCGGGCATTCGCCCGTCGGAGCCTATCGCGCAAACACCCATTCCGGCCTTCGTGTGGGAAAATCGGACCTCCTACATTCAACGTAGAGTATTGGTCCGGATCCCGCTCGACCGGGGATGGTTCTCCTCTGGCGAGGGTGAGATGCTGGGCGTGGTGATTTGGCCACCGCACTCTCTCGACGGGATTACCGAACTTTCGTCACAAACCGGGGGGCAGCCTTCGCTGCCCGACTTCACCGACGAAGACCTCGGCCCCGGCGGACGCTTCGTGACGCGCTGGGGTAGCGATCCGACCAAGCTTGTAGACCCCGACGCTCCGACGGATTCAACGCTCCCCGGCTTCCTACCCCCCTCTGCCTTCAAGGACCTGATTCAGCAGGCTCCCTTGGGCAGTTTCGCTGCACGGCTGGAGTCCCTCGTCACAATGCCAATCCGGGTCGAGCCGGCCACCGGCACGGCCAATCCAGATATCGAGTCGCCCACGCTCGACGTTTCTCTGGTGGCTTACGAACCGCGTTTCGACATCGAAACTGAGCAGTGGTACGTCGACATGTCCATCGAACATCCGTTCGAGGCACAGCCATTCGTGCGACTAGGCTTAGTGCGTTTTCAGCCCAACGCGCCCCGGAAACTGCAGGTTTCCTATCCGGTGACGCAGTGGATTCAACTGCTTCCCGTACGCAGCGCTTGGCTCACCACTGAGATGGTAGAGGATCAGCTTACCGCCCACGTCACCGTACACGGGCTGGCATCGGCGCAGGCTCTCACTTGTCCAGCGAATGAGTTGGTCGCTACACGGTTCTGGGCATACGCTATGAGCGAGTACAAGAACGATGCCGGCCTGCTTTGCAGACGCATTATGCCGGCTCGCCCCATGGAGGAAGTCACGATTCCGCCCGACAACGACGCCAGCCTCTACGCAGGGCCGTGTCGGCAATGGAAGCTGGCCATAGACATCACTTCTCTTCTAACCGACAACCCGCATCCGGATGCTACGCATTTCGTATACGTCGAGGAACGCGAAGCCTACCTACCCGCCACCTATGGCCGGGAACCCGTAGATGCACAGGTTGCCGCCGCAGGCCCGGGGCTGCCCGAGGGACTGCATGTCGAAGGCGGGCCGCGCTTCGCTGTGCGCCTGCCCCTAAACCTGCCCTGCACTCCGGGAAATTGGGTCAACCGAAGGCCTTGCACGATACCAACACCATACCCCAGTTAACACAATTTGAAGTCGAAGGAAAACGTGCCAACTTTCCTCGAATCTCAAGGAGAAAACTTGATGAATGCCTCAAGACTTCGTTGGGCGGCGCTGGCAATAAATATGATCTGCGCTTCCGCATATGCCGACCCCGGTTTCGTGCTGTCGCCAACCGGTCAGGCGACTGGCAATACATGCCAGTCCTACGCATTGGGCGTGGCCCTCGCCTTCAAAAGGGATCCATTGTTCAAGGTCAATACGGCTGCTGAACTCAGGAGCGTCGAGCTAGGCATCCGCGAGGAAATCAAGAAGGTTTCGGGCACCAATGATGTCTCGCATGATCACATCAAGCAGGGATTCGATGCCTACACCAAAGGTATTTACAAGCTCACATTCAAGGACGTGACGATTCCGGATGTGGGCAGCGAAGCGGGCAGACGTTCCGGCATTACGTCCGCGGCGCTCGTGCCGGCTAATTTCCTACTAGGTGCAGTAGTCAAGGACGTGGTGCTCGCCTCTGCAACACGGATCGACGCGAATCCGTACGGCAGTGGGCATATCTTCACCGTCCTAGGTGCGGACGGGCCACCGAATTCCGGTCAGAGGCTGTTAATCCTGAACAGCGCGGTCAAGGTCAAGGACAAGACGCGGAACACCTGTACCGATGGCGTGCCGGACGATCCAGGCCCCTATACCGCCGAGCTGTCGTGGAAATCGATCAGCGACATCAACTTCAAGCCCTTTGGAGGCAAAATCAGGCTCTGGTTTGTGGAGAAGTCCTAAGGCGAGTCCGCCCGCGCAACTGCGCAGGTTGAGCGCCTGCTCCGGTCCCGTATAACGCGAACTCGTCCACGTTTACATACGGGCAATGCCCCTTCCCCCAATCGCCTCATTGCAAAAAAAAAGGCGCAGGCAGTTCTCTCGGCGGTGACCTCTTCTTGGTCACCGCGGCACATCGTTCCCTTGGAACAAGAGGACGCACGATCTGCAGTTCAGAATCATCAGCTTGTGGGGAACGGCTCCGTTGTTTACGGACGTCGCGAATCGATCGTGCCCTCACCGGGCCGCTCAGGCTTGCTGCGCACGTCGATCACTGCAAGGCCTTCGCTTCGCAATGCGCGAACATCAGCACGAGACAGCAATCAAAGGAACATGCCGCCGCGCACCGAATGACGCGTACTCGAGGCAAAATGACGATCTGAATGACGCCATGAAGCCTGGGCCTCCGGCTTGCCGAACTGATAGTGCACCGTGCGCTGGGGATCATCGAACCCGCGGCAACGCTACGCAAGCGAGCCAGCGATGCCCTGTGCTTGCAAGCCCGGCCGGGTTGTCTTGACCGATCCGCGCACGGCAGCCTACTCAGACGGCCGCGTCTGCGTCAAACCCGTCGGCGGCCCGTCTATGGCGGTCCAGCCCGCATCCACCGCCAGGCTGCTGCCCGAGATATAGCTCGCGGCATCCGACGCTAGAAACGCCACCGCAGCGCCCACCTCGGACGGCTGTCCCCAGCGGTTCAGCACAGTGTGGCCGGCGTAGGTGTTGTAGATCTCGGGACGTTCCTTTAGCGGCTCGGTCAGACGGGTCTCGATGATGCTCGGCATCACCGCGTTGACGCGTACGCCGTAGCTGCCGACCTCAGCCGCGAACGCCTTGACCATCTGCTCGATGCCCGCCTTTGTCGCCGCATAGATGCCCAGACCGGGCTCGATCGTCACGGCGCGCATCGACGAGCACAGGATCATGCTGCCCGCGCCCTGCTTCATCATTGGCCGGCCGAAGTGCCGCATGAAGTGAAACGCGCCGCGCAGGTTCAGGTTCACCACCTGCTCGAACTCTTCTTCCGTGTAGTCCACGATGAGCTTGCGGATGTTCAGCGCCGGCGTTGCCACCGCGATGTCGATCCTTTTTTGCTCATCCAAAACGCTGGCGGCCAACTGCGCGATGGACTCGCCACTGGCGGCATCGGCCTGCATCCAGTTGGCCGCACCGCCGCCGTCGATGATCTGCTGCGCCGTCGTTTGCGCGCCCTCCTCGTCGCGGTCCGCGCACATCACATAGGCGCCCATCGCGCCCAGCGCGTGCGCCGACGCCTGACCGATGCCGGAAGCCGCGCCCAGCACGACGGCGATTTTTCCTTGAAGACTGAAGAGTTGGGGATAGTTGGTCATGAAACTTAGATGAAAACTGTTATGGATGCGGATCGCACGCCGGAACCATCCGGCTGGCCTATGGCCCCGACGCTTGGCTATTATCCTTGCATGACCCAAGCCCCGCCCATCGCCATCGCGACTCAGATCGATGACGCCAGACGCGTCATCGACCGCCATCTCGGAACCCGCCTTGCCGCCATCCATCTGTTCGGCTCCGCCGTCGACGGCGGGCTGCAACCACACAGCGATATCGACCTGCTCGTCACCGTGACCGAGCCGCCCGACGCGGCCACGCTCCGTGCGTTGGCGACCGAACTGCTGACGGTCTCCGCGCCACCGGGCCAGTCGCCCAGTTTGCGCGCACTTGAAGTCACCGTGATGACGCTTCAGCAAGTCGTGCCTTGGCGCCACCCGGCCCGCCGAGAGCTTCAGTTTGGCGAATGGCTGCGCAAAGACTTACTGGCGGGCATCGTGGAGCCGCCCATGCAAGACCACGACCTCGCCATCGTGCTGACAAAGGTGTTGGGCCACAGCATTCCGGTCTTCGGCCCGCCCGCCGACCAGCTTTATGACGCCGTTCCGCGCCAAGATCTGATGCGCGCATTGCTCGACACCGTTGCGCAGTGGAACCAACCAGAGGATTGGGCGGACGACGAGCGAAATATCATCCTGGCGCTGGCGCGCATCTGGTACACGGCTGTGACGGGAGAAATCGCTTCAAAGGCGGACGCGGCGGCGTGGCTGCTGGCGCGGATCGAACCGCAATTTCGGCCGATCCTCAACCACGCGCGGGCGATTTATCTTGGGCAAGCGCCGGACGATTTGGCGCAGCGGCATGCGAACGAAACCGAGGCGTTCATCACTCACGCACGTCGAGTCATCGAGGGTCTTTGCTCCGCCCATTAACAGCGGAACCGGCGCATGCCATTCATTGCGCCCCGCGTCTTCGGGAGCTAAGCTGGCCGCTGGCATCGCTGCTAAAAGCGCAGTGCGAGTGCAGGCAACACGGCGTGCCGCCTGCCCACTATGTTCGGTGCAGCGGCTGCCAAACCTGCACATCAAGTCGCAGATTCGGAAGCCGGTCAGTTACTGCTGCGAAGAACCGATCTGGAGAACCGAAGCGTCACGCTGCATATAGCGGTTCCTGATCTGGCTAAGAATCGGATTGCCCACATTCTCCGCCTTCGGCGCAGTCAAGCTGACGACCGCCGCGCACAGCTTGCCAGCCTGGACGGTACGTCCCTTCACATCGGCCTGCACCGCCGCTGCCATGCCCTGCTTCCACGCAGCGCCAACACCATCGACCGCCTGCTGAGCGGCGGCGCAATCTGCGTACGACAAAGCAATCACAACCGCCGGCGCATCCTTGACCTGCACATCGGCAATGATGCCCCCAAAGTAAGGCGGAATGCCGCGCCCGCTGGACGCCGCGGCCGCCTGAAGCTTCTGCTTCGAGCTATCCAGATCGCCGGGCGATCCCGACAACACCTTGGCCGGATCGACCCCTTGCAGACCAAACACCGGCGAAATGACGGCCGCTTGCACGATCCTGCCGCCTTCCGAAGGCACGGCTTCCTTCAACCCGGCCACCGCAGCCGCCACGATCTCGCTGTCCGCAACGGACGGCGCAGTCTGGGACAGCGTCTTCATTCCCGTCGGCCCTGCCGCCTGCACCAACGCCGTATCAAGCGGCAAGACAAACGTAGGCATGCCCATCGTACCCCGCCATGGCTGTTGCCCGGTGGCTTTGGTCAGGTCGGGCTTGTTGGGCTCGCCGTTTGCCAACAGGCCAGCCACATCGCTTTCCACCGGTTTGAACTCAGCCTGCTTCAGTCGATCCACAAACTTCGCCGCGGCTTGTTTGTCCTTCAGCCCCCAGTAGGTGACATTGCTGGGCGACTGGCCAAATCCGGCGAAATAGGACAACTCGTCGAACGGGATATGCGCGCTATCGGACCACTTGTCCAGACCGTGACCAATGGATTGAAGCGGAGTGATTGCCTGGGCAATGGACAACCGACGCATGGCGTCGGCGGTGGGTCCGGCTTTCTCAAGGCCCCGCCAGCCTTGCACGTCAAGGAAAGATATCTGTATCGCTTCAGGGGCGCTCAACACCACCTGCGGTACTTGCTTCAAGGCCTGCTGTAAGGTTTGCGTGCTGTCCCGTGCAGCCACCGACGTACCACTAACAGTCATCAAACCAAGTGCAAGGGCCTTTAAGCGCATCCGATATCTCCTGTTGGTTGTCACCTAAATGAGATCGCGCAGTATATCAATGGTCTGGCATCATTAAAAAGCGAACGGCCGTGTGCCTGGCACGCTCCTATCATGCCGTTCAGAATCACACAAATGTTGTCGTTGACGAGATGCAATAGCCACTTCGTATAGGAGGACACAAGAAGTTCCAGTTGCCCGGCTGATACCTCAAATCATCGATTAAGAAAAACAGTCAGAACGTTTTCCCCGATTTCTGGGCGGCTTTGACCCTATCCGCCACTTCTGCCTCAAGAGAATAGATAGTCTGCGCCAATCCGTACCTTGAAATCTGATCTACTGAGGGATTACGTTCAGGATCGTTAATTCTGATTTGGGTCGCTTCGGATATCGAATGGCTCAGGCATTGTTGAAAATCTAACTCGTCGTCGAAAATTGCCTCAACGACCTCACTAACGTCGTCTATGAGCACCGCCCTCAACGGACAGGCTTTAATTGTTTCAAGTAAAGCACTATCCAAAGTGGTTACGGCTGGGATATAGAACTTCGATCCCTTTAACTCAGTCATGAGTGTCTCGCACCAGCGGAAGATGAACAAATCCCATGCCAACGCGGATATACGTTTCAGCGAGTCTTTCGTCGGATGGCTAATCGCCCGCTCTCCAAAGACTGCCAGCCGACCAACGGGTTCATGAATGCCCATGATCGCCTTCCACCCAAAATAAATTTCTTTGAGTGGAAGCGTGTCAAACGAGTCAAGGCAGAATTCGACAAGGTTCGACATTGCGTCGTTCACAGCACGGCCCTTCCAGCACTCCAGAATCGAAAATAGCGTAACGGCGTAACAAACGTCACGCCTCGTGATCTGTCTCCAGCAATCACCGCTCGCCAACCACGCGAGCCATTGGTCCTCTGCGGCAGGGATGTACTTCAGTAAACCCGCTTCATCAACCGAGCTAAGCCCCCGCTTAGCAAAGTGATGTGCAGCGGCCACTTTCACGAACGGCCACGGATTATTCGCCTTGGTCACCTCCCGCAAGTTCTCAAGAGAAGCAAACGTCCAGTCAATATGGCCGCCCAGAGTGGTTTGCACGAATCGCAGCGCCATCTCGACGGACCGTCTAGTACTTATTTCATCACCCGTGAAAAACTTTGGTAGGTCTGAAAACAAGTTTGTGTCCAGAATCGCCCTTACCCCAAATTGAAGATCTGCACGCCCCAAGCTCATTTGCGCGTGAATTTCTTCGGAGAAGGCGAGCATTCCTTTCCCGCAAAAAAGCGAATTTACACACGCCGCTTGCTCAAGCGCCTTTTGTATGGGAGCGCCGGTAGAATCCGACGCGAAAAGCAGTCGAATTCCGGAAAACGCGTCTCTGTCAGTTGAAAGAATCTGCGCGAGGGACTGGTGGCGATCTCGCTTCAAGAGCGCAATTTTTGCGCGCCGAAATTTTTCTTTATTTGTTTTTTTCATCATGCATGTTCGCTTGAAATTTCTTGCCAGTGCCAAATCCAGCACACGAAAAAAAGCCCGCGGTCACGCGGGCTTTTCAGCAATCTAGCCGTTAGTGGCCAAGCTACGCCTACCGCAGGATCACTCCCACTCAATCGTCGCCGGCGGCTTGCTCGACACGTCGTACACGACCCGATTGAT
Source organism: Achromobacter sp. UBA5777 (assembly GCF_002418565.1). Classification (NCBI taxonomy): domain Bacteria; kingdom Pseudomonadati; phylum Pseudomonadota; class Betaproteobacteria; order Burkholderiales; family Alcaligenaceae; genus Achromobacter; species Achromobacter sp. UBA5777. The sequence goes on from NZ_DIEJ01000313.1 coordinate 41,819, forward strand.
CCCGCGCACCTCATTGATAATCCGCGAAGACACGCGAGCCAACAACGGATGCGGCAGCGGCGCCCAATCAGCCGTCATGAAGTCAAACGTCTGCACCGCGCGCAGCGCCACGACATACTCATACGTACGCCCGTCGCCCATCACCCCCACCGACTTCACCGGCAGGAACACGGCAAACGCCTGCGACGTCAGCTCATACCAGGTCAGGCCACTGGCCTCGTCCTTGGTATTACGCAGCTCTTCAATGAAGATCGCATCGGCACGGCGCAGCAGTTCAGCATATTCATGCTTCACTTCACCCAGAATCCGCACACCCAGACCCGGACCCGGGAACGGATGGCGATACACCATCTGCGGCGGCAGACCCAGTGCAACGCCCAGTTCGCGGACTTCGTCCTTGAAGAGTTCGCGCAGGGGTTCCAGCAGTTGCAGATTCAGCGTGTCCGGCAGGCCGCCCACGTTGTGGTGCGACTTGATCGACGTGGCCTTGCCCGTCTTGGCGCCGGCGGATTCGATGACGTCGGGGTAGATCGTGCCCTGAGCCAGCCACTTGGCGCTCTTTTGCTTGCCGGCCTGTTCCTGGAAGACTTCCACGAATTCGCGGCCGATGATCTTGCGCTTGGCTTCGGGGTCGGCGACGCCGGCCAGTTTGCCCATGAATTGCGCGGTGGCGTCGACGTGAATGATCTTCACGCCCATGTTTTCGGCGAAGGTCTGCATGACCTGTTTGCCTTCGTCCAGACGCAAGAGGCCGTGGTCGACGAAGACGCAGGTGAGCTGGTCGCCGATGGCCTTGTGGATCAGTGCGGCGGCAACCGAGGAGTCCACGCCGCCGGACAGGCCCAGGATGACTTCGTCGGTGCCGACCTGCTCGCGGATGCGGGCGACGGCTTCGGAGACGTAGTCGGGCATGTTCCAGTCGCCCGTGCATTCGCAGATTTCGTTCACGAAGCGGGCCAGCATGGCCTTGCCCTGGACGGTGTGCGTGACTTCGGGGTGGAACTGGACGGCGTAGAAGCGGCGGTCTTCGTCGGCCATGCCGGCGATGGGGCAGGACGGCGTGGAGGCCATCAGCTTGAAGCCGGGGGGCAGTTCGGTGACCTTGTCGCCGTGGCTCATCCAGACCTTGAGCATGCCGTGGCCTTCGGGCGTGCTGAAGTCTTCCAGCCCTTCCAGCAGCTTGGTGTGGCCGTGAGCGCGGACTTCGGCGTAGCCGAATTCGCGGTGGTCGGAGAAGCTGACCACGCCGCCCAGTTGCTGCGCCATGGACTGCATGCCGTAGCAGATGCCCAGCACGGGAACGCCCAGCTCGAACACGGCGTGCGGCACGCGCATGGAGCCCTCTTCGTAGGCCGAAGCGTGGCTGCCGGACAGGATGATGCCCTTCAGACCCTGCGCCTGCTGTTCGCGCACGAAGGCGTCGTCGACGTCGCCAGGGTGGACTTCGGAATAGACGCCGGCTTCGCGGACGCGGCGGGCGATCAGCTGGGTGACTTGCGAACCGTAGTCGAGGATAAGAATGCGCTGGTGCATGGAGACTCTACCCGTTGGAAATAAAACCGCACCGGCAGACCCGCTGTTCTTTGCGGATCTGCCGGTGCGTGATGCATGACATTGTAGTTGACTGTGCGGATCAGTCGGCGCGGTAGTTGGGCGCTTCCTTGGTGATCTGCACGTCGTGCACGTGGGACTCGCGCACGCCCGCGGAGGTGATCTCCACGAACTCGGTCTTGGTGCGCATGTCGTCGATGGTGGCGGCGCCGCAGTAGCCCATGGAGGCGCGGATGCCGCCGACCAGTTGGTAAATGATGGCGAGCACGCTGCCCTTGTAGGGGACGCGGCCTTCGATGCCTTCGGGGACCAGCTTGTCGGCGTTGTTGGCCGGGTCCTGGAAGTAGCGGTCGGCCGAGCCTTCCGTCATGGCGCCCAGGCTGCCCATGCCGCGGTACGACTTGTACGACCGGCCCTGGAACAGCACGACTTCGCCGGGGGCTTCTTCGGTGCCGGCGAACATGCCGCCCATCATGCATGCGAACGCGCCAGCGGCCAGCGCCTTGGCGACGTCGCCCGAGTAGCGGATGCCGCCGTCGGCGATGAGCGGAACGCCCGTGCCTTCCAGCGCCTTGGCGACTTCGGAGATGGCGTGGATTTGCGGCACGCCGACGCCGGCCACGATACGCGTGGTGCAGATGGAGCCCGGGCCGATGCCGACCTTGACGCCGTCGGCGCCGTGCTCGACCAGCGCGCGCGCGGCGGCTGCGGTGGCGATGTTGCCGCCGATGACTTCAACCTTGGGGTAGTTCTGCTTGACCCAGCGCACGCCTTCGAGCACGCCCTTGGAGTGGCCGTGCGCGGTATCGACGATGAGCACGTCGACGCCAGCGGCGACCAGCTTTTCCACGCGTTCTTCGGTATTGCCGCCCACGCCCACCGCCGCGCCAACGCGCAGCTGGCCTTGGGCGTCCTTGCTGGCCATCGGGTGTTCGGTGTTCTTGACGATGTCCTTGACGGTGGCAAGACCACGCAGTTCAAAGCCGTCGTTCACGATCAGCACGCGTTCCAGACGGTGCTTGTGCATCAGGGCCTGCGCTTCGTCGAGCGTGGCGCCTTCCTTCATGGTGACCAGGCGTTCCTGCGGCGTCATGATGTTGCGCAGGGGCTGATCCAGGTTTTCTTCGAAGCGCAGATCGCGGTTGGTGACGATGCCGACCAGCTTGCGGCCTTCGACGACCGGCAGGCCCGAGATGCCATGCTGGCGCTGCAACGCAATGGCGTCGCGCACTTTCATCTGGGGGGTGACGGTGACCGGATCGATCACGATGCCGAACTCGTGGCGCTTGACGCGAGCCACTTCACGCGCTTGGGCGTCGGCGGAGAGATTCTTGTGGATGATCCCGATGCCGCCTTCTTGCGCCATGGCGATGGCCAGACGCGATTCGGTGACGGTGTCCATGGCGGCGGACACGAGGGGGATGTTCAGGCTGATATTGCGAGTCAGGCGCGTGGCCAGGGAGGTGTCGCGCGGCAACACCTCGGAATACGCAGGCACCAACAACACATCGTCGAAGGTGAGCGCTTTTTGAACGAGACGCATGGGTAACTCCGGGCGCAAAGCGAGATTATACGCCGTCGGCATGTTTTGACTAGGTGTTAACCATAGGTCCGGGTGGATATTTATGACACTTGATCAGGCCCCAATTTGCGGGCGGCGAATCGGGCTCCGGGCCGCCTGCCGATTCATCCCACGCGTTGACGCGCCCACCCGGCTGCTCTTATGTTCGTGTACACGTTATCGACTTTGCGGGGTTTGCCACCATGGCGCAGCTGGTCTTGCTTCTATTGGGAGTCCCCTACCTGCGCCAGCGTTGGCGCGCGCTGGCCATCGCGGGCGCGGTGTTCCTCGTGGCCGGTATCGTCGTGTTCATCGATGCCCTGGACGACGCCCTCTACTTTCCGCTCAACGCCTTTGCTGTCCTCTTCATCATCGAAGGTCTGGGCACGCTGCTGATCGCTTCCAGCGGTGTCGGGGGCCAGCGCGTGCTGCGCTATGCGAAAGGGTTGTTCGTTCTCGTGGCAGGCGGGCTGATTCTGGCGGGGCATCATCACGGACACTTTGTCCTGTCGATGATCTTCGGCGCGCTGTTCCTGGTGGATGGGTTGCTGCAGTGCATCGCCGGGTACGTCGTGCGCTACGAGCGCTGGCGCTACGCGTTCGCCGGTGGCGTGGCGGAAATTTTGCTGGCGATCTTTTTCTTCCAGCCCTATCCCACGAATTACGTGGGCACCGTGCCGTATTGCCTTGGGCTGTTCCTCGGCATTGCGGGCGCGAAGCTGCTGTGGCTGGCGCGTCGCGTCCGGCATCTGGCCTCGAACCCCGCCTTCGCCGCCACGCAGTCGATGGGCTTTGCGCCTGCCGCGCCGGAGCAGGCAAAGCCGCAAATCTGGGACGGCCCGCCTGCCGATTCCGAGCATGCGCTGACCGTCCACGTCTGGACGCCATCGGGCTCGGCCAAGGCGCAGACCCGCAGCTATCCGCTGGTGGACCGCTATATCGCGGCGGTCGACGTCAACGGCGTCATCTCCACCGGCCACGCGGCGCTGGAGTCGCCCGAAGGCATCTACATCAGCCTGTATCCGAAGGAGGAAATCGACCGGTCGCCCGACGATTTCGGCGCGCTGCTTCGCGCCACGGCCGACAACGACATTCCGGGGGTCTACCAACCCGATTACGCGACGGAGTCAAACGCCTGGTGCCCGTCGAACGTACGCGTGCGGATCCGGAACTACGATGCGGACAAGCTGGCGGCGTTCTGGCAGGAGTACCGCAAGAACGCCACCTACAACCTCACCCACCGCAACTGCTCAAGCACCGTGTCGCGGGCGCTGGACGCCGCGCTGGACGGCGTCGTAGGACGCCTTCATGGCGGCGAGGCCGGCTGGCGGGTGCTGATCCGGCTGTTGCTGACGCCCGAACTCTGGGTGGCCGCGCAAATCCGCAAGCGCGCCCTCACGATGGCCTGGACCCCGGGCCTGACTTTGGACTACGCCCGCGCCATGAGCATGCTGGCGGACCCGCGGCCATTCGGGTGGTGGAAGATGTCGCAGCATGCGTTGCGCCGGATTGCCGAATTGCGCGCGGGATGGCGGTCGCAGGACCGCGAATCGCCGGCCCGCCGGCCGCGCGCCTGAGCCGCGGGCACGCTGTTGCAATTGAAGCCTGGAGAATCGCGCGGCGCGGGCGTAACGTGAAAACGCGGCATATGCCGCGTTGCCTTTGCAGGTACGCATCATGACGCCCACATCTTCCCGCCCCGATCCCCATCACGCGGTCCCGGCCGCCGCCCCCGACACGCATACGCCTCCGCATGCGGAAAAAGAACGCGCGAAGTCCGATCACCAGCACGAGGAAGCCCGGCGCAAGGCGCTGGTCGGTTCCCAGCACAAGGAGAACACGCGCGCCGTGGCGGCGCCGCGCTATCACGGACATCGGGGCGGCTGAAGGCGCCCCGCGGACCGCCCGAACGGATTTTTGCGGTATGTTTCTGCAAACCCCGACGGATCCCGACGATGCAGTCCGACGAAAACTACCTTCTCTATGACGGCGATTGCCCCTTCTGCTCGAATTACGTGCGGATGATGCGGCTGCGCAAGGCCGCTGGGCCCATCGCCATGCTGAACATGCGCGACCATCCCGACCTGGCCGCGCACCATCGCGCGCAAGGCTATGACCTGAACCAGGGCATGCTGTTGCACCTGGACGGCCGCGACTACTGGGGCGCGGACGCCATCCACCGGCTGGCTTTGCTCAGCACCGGCAGCGATGTGTTCAACCGCATCAATGCCACCATCTTCAGCAACGCGTGCCTGTCCAAGGCGCTCTATCCTTTCATGCGCACTGGCCGCAGCCTGACGCTGACGTTGCTGGGCAAGAAAAAAATGCCTTGACGCAGTTGCGGCGCGATATCCGCACGATGCGAGCGGCCACGCGCACGCCTGCTGAACACGCGTAGGCAAGCAGCAAGCCGGCCATCCGCAAACCTCTACACCCTGACAACCGGAACTGACCTGATGATCTATTTCTTTGGCGCCCTGCTTCTCTCGTCTACGCTGGTCGCCGCCGTCTACCGCCGCATGCAGCGCAGACCCGAGGACTCCGGCCGCGCCATGTCGCGCGACATGCTGTCGGGCGCTGCGATCTTTGCATTCATGGGACCGGCCGTCGCAATGTTGCTTATCGCCGTGACCATGTCCATCGGCGCCAAGGATCCCGAACTGCTCCTGTTCGGTCTCTATGGGCTGCCGTGGGCGTATCTGTTTGGCGGCTTGCCGGCGCTCTTTTGCGGGATGACGGCGGGCGCGCTCAAGCCGGTCGCGCCGTCCTGGCTGGCCGTCCTGCGCATGGGGCTCATTGGCGCGGCGTACGCCTTTATCTTTTTGCTGACGTTCGGCAGCCGCGACAGGTCGTTGGCAGCGCTGGGATTTCCGCTGTTCATGGGCGCCCTGCCCGCCGCAGTCGCCGGTCTGCTGTGCGCGCGGGTGTTCTACGGCAAGCCGGTGACTATTCGCTAGCCCAATTCAAATCCGGCGACGCGGCGCCGTGCGCGTGAAAGTACAACAGCGCGGACGCCGCCTTGGAACGGTCCACGCACTGGTACTGCGGATAACTGCCTGATTGACCACCCGCCACCAGGTCCTGGTCGTGATCTTCGGATTTGGCGGGGTCGATCAGCGTGTGGATCCGCGTGTCGCCGCCGGATGAGATGAACACAACATACGCGCCGTCGCCGCCACCGCCGATCGACATGACCGTGTCGTCGTCAATCACGAAGGCGGTCGAACTGAAGACCGCGCCATCCAGCCTGTCCAGGGCGGCGAGCAGGTCGCCCTCGGTCGGGGATTCATGCGCGCGGGTCTGTTCCTGGTCGCCTTGACGCATGTTTTCGATGATTCTGACGATTTTCACAGTGCTCCATTCGCCGGCTAGCGGCGCGTTGAGGGGTGGTCGCATGCAAGGAGGTCACATGCAAGGGGAATCACGGCCGATACTACATTGGCCGCGATCCAAGCCGCCATTGACTACGCTGGAACGTTAGCGAATCACTGAGGGCGCGACGTGCGCGCGAAGAAGAATCGCAGCATCTCGGCCGTCGCATCCGGACCGGTCCGATCCGTGTAGGACCCTTGCTCCGAGCCGCCTGCCCAGGCATGTCCGGCGCCGTGGACATCCCAGCGTTCGGCGACGATATTGCCCGCTGCATCGCGGTATACATGCCGGGTGCTGTCGCGCTTGCTGCCCGCGCCCGCCACGCGGACGGTTTCGACACGCGCGTTGGGCCCGACGCTGGCCGCGATCACGGTGCCGGCATTGGCGGGATTGACGGTGGCGTCGCGATCGCCATGGAACACGATGACCGGCACGCCGTTGCCGGCCGGTGCGGCGGGTTTCAGGCCCACGCCTTTCATGGCGGACAGCGCCGACGGCAGGTCCGTCGCCGCGCCAGCAGCCAGCCCCGAATGCACGCCTGCCGCCGCATACAGTTCGGGATAAGCGCCCGCCAGAATCGCTGCCATCGCCCCGCCCGCCGACAGTCCCGCGACATACACGCGCGTGGGATCAATGTTGTGGGCGGCGATCACCTCGCGCGTCATGCCCGCAAGGATGGACGGCTCGCCCCGGCCTGGCTGTTGATGGTTGTGCTTGAACCAGTTCCAGCACTTCTGCGGATTGGCGTCGCGCGATTGCACGGGATACAGCACATGAAAACCCTGCTCGCGCGCAGCTGCATTCATGGCGGTGCCCGCCGCGAAATCGTCGCCGTCCTGCGTGCAGCCATGCAGCATGACCACCAGCGGACGCGGCGTGCCATCCGGATTGGGCGGCACATACAGCTTGTAGGCGCGCTGGCCGGACGAATTGCGGAATACCCCCGCGGTGAACGTATCGCCCGCGGCGGCAGGTTTTGGGGCGGACTGGGCAGCGTCGCCGGAAACGTGCGGCGCCGCGCTGGAGGCTTGGGCGGAATCCGGAACTTCCCAAGCCTCGACGTCGATGACGTCGGCATCGTCCTGCCGGGCAGGCGCGGCAGCCAGGCCGTTTCGCAGGGCGGCCTGGATGGCGGCGGTTGCTGCCGTCAGATCGCCGGCCTGGGTGAGCTGGGTAGCCCGGTGCATGAGGTGCTGAAAATCAGGGTGCATGGCGTGACCTTTGTTTGCGCCGCGAGGGTCAGCGGATGCGCTGACGCAGGGCGGCTTTGACGGCGGGGCTGGCGTGCAGCGCCCCCAGTACCGTCAGGGATTCGATGGTGGCAAGCGCGAGCTCGGGCGTGACATCGGAGGCGATGGTTGCCAGACCCAACACCCGGATCTGAAGCATTTCGCCCGCAGTCTGGACCGCAAGCAGATCCTGGGCGGTGTAGTGCTGGATGCCGAGCACCAGCGTCTTGCGGCTGACCGCCTGGCGCACGGCGTCGCCGTGGGTGGCGAGTTGATTGCGAATGGCCGTGCGGATGAGGTCCGTACGGTTGGCATAGAACCCTTCCTGGACAAGCAGATCGATCTGGCCCAGGTCGACGTATCCCAGGTTGATCGTGATCTTCTCGTCGGCCGGCTTGGGGGTGGAGGCGAGTTGAAAGGTGCGAGGCGGCATGGATCGAATCATAAACCATCCACTTGGATGGTCCATGGATGTTTCAACTTGATAGATCTGCCTTGTCATGGGTGCTGGTCTCAGGGTGCCGGTCTTATTGACGCTGGCAAGGCGGAATCGGCTCCGCTACCGTCCTCGTGAACCCCAGGGGATTTCCATGGCGCCACGCCTTGCATCGGGATTGCTCGTGTCTCTTACCTGGTCCGCGGCGGCCCTCGCCCAGCCGGTTCCGCCCGACCTGTACGGCGCATTGATCGTCTCTTCAACCTATCGGTACTACGCCTCGATCCTGTATGGCACCGACGCCGCGGCCCGCCGCAGCGCGCTCACTGCTTGCCGGGAAGATGAGCCGCGAGCCACCTGCGCGGTGTTTGCCAGCTTCAGGAATCAATGCGTGGCGGTGGCCGCGAACGGCGCGCAGCACACCGTCGCGATCGGCGACAAGGCGTGGGACCGGCAGCGGACCGGCGATTACAGTCTGGGGTTATGCCGCGACCAGACGGGTTCCGAGTGCAGACTGGTGCTTAGCGCGTGCTCGACCCAGGCGCAGCAGCTGGAGGACCAAAGCGGCCGCGCCGGCCCGGACGGGGTGATAAGGACGGATTTCCAGGCCCATCACGCCGCCCCGCTTGCCCGATGAATTACAGTCTGTCGGGCAACATTCACCCGAAAGGAAAGCATCATGGAAAATCCGTTTGGCGATTCCGACGAGCCGTCCAGCGACCATCGGCAGTATCTGGTCCTGATCGCAGCATCCAAAGACAATGCCGCGCTCGCGCAAAAAATCCTGGAAAACATCAAGACGCACGTGGATGAGCGCGCCGCGCCTTTGTGGATCGACGCGAAGGGAATCGGCGTGCTGGTGACGACGGAACTGGTCGCCTCCGAAATCTGGCGCGAGATGTTCCAGAAGGCGCCGGGCCAGGATTATGCCGACACGCGCAACCTGCTCATTCTGGAAATCGGCAAGGACTGGGCCGCCCGCCGGGACGACAAGATCGAACACTGGTTGGCCAGCCACGTCGGCGCGCCGTTGTCCGCGCCGAACCGCCCCAAGCGCCGCTAGATAGAAGGCTGGCTCACACCTGTCCTCGGCTTCCGGCAGTTTCCGGGCTGTTCCGCTTGGCCACGCGCTGTAGAAAAGCGTCCAACGCCGGGTTGTCGTGCTGCGTGTGCCAGGCCAGGTACATGTCTGCATACAGATCGCGCTGGCCGATCGGCCGGAACACCACGCCGTCAAACCGCAGCTCGCGCGCGGAATCCGGCACCAGGCCCGCACCCAGCCCGGCCCGCACCAGCGCAAGCAACGTGTGCGTCTGCCCGGCGCGCTGCACGTACTGCGGCTGAACATCCGCCAAGCCGAATGCGCCCACGATACGGTCGTAGAAATATTTGCCTTCGCGGGGCGAATACAGCACGAATGGCTGCCCCTGCAGCAACCGCAGCGGCACGATGGCGTGCTCGCACAAGGGCGAGTCGGCGGGCAGCGCCAGCACCAGCGGTTCACGCTCAAGCAGGCGCGACTCGATGCCTGCCTGTTGCGGCACGCTGCGCGCCAGGATGGCGTCCAGTTCGTGGGCCAGGAGCAGGCGACTCAGCTCGGTCGTCACGGTTTCTCGCAACTGGATCTCCACGCCCGGCAGCAGCTTGCGCGCCTGCACGATAAGCGACGGCATCAGGCGATACGAGGCCACGGCCGTGAAGCCCAGCCTGATGTGGCCGGCTTCGCCGCCGGACGTGCGGCGCGCGGTCGCCGCGGCCTGCGCCGAAAACTCAAGCAAATGGCGCGCGTCGCGTAGAAAGCGCCGGCCGGCGGCGCTGAGCACCACCTGCCGGCTGTTGCGTTCAAACAGGGTCACGCCCAGGTCCTGTTCCAGCAACTGAATCTGGCGCGACAGCGGCGGTTGCGTCATGCACAGGCGTTCAGCGGCGCGGCCGAAGTGCAATTCTTCGGCAACCGCAATGAAGCACTCGAGCTGACGAAATTCCATCGATTCAATCCTTGAATTGATTGATGCTATTTATAGCTCGAACGGCTATCCATGGACAGGCATCCCTATACTCGGCCGCAGGGCTTGGATGCCGGCCCGCGAAGCATCAGGAGCCTTACCCGCAGCACCATTTTTTTTGCGGCCTAGCCGTCATCAACGCCATAAAAGAGAAAATCCATGGAGACAAAGAACCCCGCCCGGATTCGCGTCCGGCTCCTCGCCGCGGCGCTGGCCCTGGCTGCCACCGCCGCGTTGCCGCACGCGGCCAGCGCCGCAGGTTATCCGGAACGCCCGATCAATCTGATCGTCCCCTTCTCGCCCGGCGGCGGCACCGACATCTCGGCGCGCCTGCTGGCAGCGGCCCTGGGTGAAAAATTCTCGTCGTCGGTGGTGGTGGACAACCGCCCGGGCGCCGGCGGCCAGATCGCCGCCGACCTCGTGGCCCGTTCGCAGCCCGATGGCTACACGCTGCTGTTCGCAAACTCGGGCATGCTGGCGATCAACCCCTGGATCTACAAGCTGCATTCGGATCCGGTCAAGGCGTTTGCGCCCGTGTCGCTGTTTTCGGACCTGCCGTTCGTGCTGGTGGTGCCCGCCAGCCTGCCGGCCAAGAACGTCGCGGAACTGGTGACGTTGACCAAATCCCAGCCCGGCAAGCACACCTTTGCCAGCTCGGGCACGGGCGGCGCGCCCCACCTGTCCGGCGAGATCTTCCAGGAAGCCACCGGCGTGGATCTGGTGCACGTGCCCTACAAGGGCGGCGGCCCGGCGATGACCGATCTGATGGCCGGGCGCGTCGACATGTTGTTCGCGTCCGTCCTGGAGACCATGCCATACGTCACGGCCGGCAAGCTACGCGCGTTGGCCGTGACGGGCGCGACACGCTCACCCGCCATGCCGGACGTGCCCACCATCGACGAAGCCGGCGTCAAGAACGCGCAGAGCGGCTCGTGGACGGCGGTGCTGGCGCCGGCCGGCACGCCGCAGGCCGTGATCGACAAGCTGTCCGAGGCGATCCGCGCCGTGGCGGCCGATCCCGCGGTCAAGGCCAAGCTCGAATCGCAGGGCGCCGTAGCCCACGGATCGACACCCAAGGAGCTGCAGGATCTGGCCGCTAGCGAGCGCGAACGCTATGGGCAGATAATCAAGTCCCGCAACATCCAGACCAACTGATTCCGGTCCCGGCCCGCCTCGGCGGGCCTTTCCTTCTTACCTACATAAGCCGTATCCATGACTGCATCCCTTCCCGCCTCCGCCGCCGATCTGCTGATGGTCGGTCCCCTGCTGCCTGAACTGGTGGCCGACCTGGAATCGCGCTACCGCGTCCATCGCCTCTGGGAGGCGCAGGATCCGGCGGCGCTGCTGCGCGAACATGGCGCCGCCATCCGCGGCATCGCCACCAGCGGCCGCTTCGGCGCGACAAAGGAATTGATCGACGCCCTGCCTGCGTTGGAAGGCATCTTCAGTTTTGGCGTGGGGTACGACACCATCGACATCGCGGCGGCCAAGGCGCGCAACGTCGTGGTCACCAACACGCCGGGCGTGTTGGACGCCTGCGTGGCCGATACCGCGCTGGCCCTGATGCTGGCCGTCTCGCGCCGCATCGCGGAAGCCGACCGCTTCGTGCGCGCCGGCCGCTGGCCCACTGAAGGGTTCGGCTTGGGTTCGCGCATGACCGGCAAACGCTGCGGCATCGTCGGCCTGGGCAACATCGGCCTGCAGATCGCCCGCCGCGCGCAGGCCTTTGACATGGAGATCCTGTACACCAACCGCAAGCCCCGCCCCGACGCGCCCGAGGGCTACCGCTATTGCCCGGACATCGTCGAGCTGGCTGCGCAGTGCGACTTTCTGGTGCTGGCCGTGCCGGGCGGCGGCGCGACGCGGCACATGGTGAACGCACAGGTGCTGGACGCCCTGGGTCCGGACGGCTGGCTGATCAATATTGCGCGCGGCACGGTGGTCGACGAAGCCGCGCTAGTGACGGCGCTGCAGAACAAACGGATTGCCGGCGCCGGCCTGGACGTGTTCGAACACGAACCCGCCACGCCCCCGGAACTGAACGCCATGGACAACGTGGTGATGCTGCCGCACATTGCCAGCGGCACCCACGAAACGCGCCGCGCGATGGCGGACCTGATGCGCGCGAACCTGGATTCGTGGTTCCGCGAAGGCCAGGTGCATACGCGCGTGGTGTAACGCGAGACGGCTGGCTACTGAGGCTAGCGCGGCCTGCCGGGTCGACCGGCAGGCCATTTTTCACGCCGCGTCCACGGCCGGCGGATCGATGGACCGTTGCGGGGCGGGCATGGTGCGATCACAGCGCGCCCAACCCGATGCCGGGTTGCGCCGGTCGTGCAGGTAATCCCAATTGGCGCCGCATTCGCCGCAAGTGAATGCCTCGTGCGTGACGCCGCGTTGCGCCAATGGCAATGACCGGACATAGCCCAGGCTGATCAGATTTTCATGCCCCGGCGCCCCCGCCTCATCCACGGTGATGGCCGCGCATTGGCCGCACAGCATCGCTCCAATCCCTTTCATTTTGCTTTCACGGAATGGTACGGACGACGGTCATCCAAAGGCTCAACAATTCTCACATTCGGTATTGCGGCGTTACCGGGCAACCATACGCAGGGCGCCATTGCTGAAAACACCGACGCCTGCCTTTCATCCGGGCGGACTATACTGGATAAATAAACAGTATTTTCCGCCATGCCGTTCAAAAACCCACTCTCCCACGCCGACCTGCGCTTTATCCGCGAGCGTCAGCCCTGGAACCCCGATGTGATCACCCTGCTTTGGGAGGTCAAGCGGCTGCGTTCGATCCTGCTGCGTGCTTATCAGCTATCTGGTGACTTCAAGCGCCCGGCCGGCATCACCGGCGAGCTCTACGACGATTTCATACGCGACCTGCACCGCGAACCCTGCGTGCTGGAGCGCGACGACATGAAGGACGCGCTTCTGGAGCCCTCCAACCGGTTGCGCAAGGGGATGGCTCCCAGATAGCGCTGGAGCGCAGACGGGCGCGGGAGTATCGTCAAGGCGCATCCTGGCCCAGAACGGAGATGTCCCATGTCTGACCATCCGCAAGCAGTACTGGAAACCGGCGCGTCGCAAGAGGGCAACCTCGTGCAATTCCTGCTGTGGATTGCGGCGCGCCCTCGCACCTACGCAGAGACCATGGAAGCGTGGCGTACTCACTGCCCCAGGCTGTCGGCCTGGGAAGACGCCACGGCGAATGGCCTGATCGACATGTCGCAGGAACAAAGCACCGTGAAGGGCGAAGCCGTTTTGGTGCTGACGGAAAAAGGGCGCGCGCTCCTGGCCTCCCATGCACCGATTCACCGTGCACAAGCCGGACCCGACGGGTCCTAGCGCTTCTCCGGCCTACCCCTTTTCCTTCGCGGAATCGCGCCTGCGCAGCCGCTGAATCGTCCTTCGGCGGGTGCGCCTTCTCTGCCGCGCCTGACGGGGCTCGCCCCCGGATTTACCCTAAGTCCTTGAAATAACTCGCGGTAATTAAAAATGCGAGGTCATTCGCATTTAGGGAATTTACTTATGCCTTTTTAGTATTTGTAGGGTGCATACTCGAGCGGCCAGAATTCGTCCTTGGCATAAATCAAGACCAATGGAACTCCGTCAACTCGAGGCCTTCGCGGCCGTCATGTCCACCGGCAGCGTCACCGCGGCCGGACGGCTGCTGGGACGCTCGCAGCCGGCTATCAGCCGGTTGTTGCAGGAACTGGAGGCCGAAATCGGCTATCCCCTGTTCGCACGCAGCGGCCCCCGCGTGACGCCGACCGAGCAGGGGTTCCTGCTATATGACGACGTTGAACGTGCGCTGACCAGCCTGCAGCAGATCCGCGGCCGTGCCGATGAGATCGCGCGCGGCCAGGCGCAGCCGCTCCTGGTGACCGCCACGTCCGCCCTCGCCGCCGGTCTGGTGCCCGCTGCCCTCAAACGCATCGAAGACCGCCTTGGCGCCGCACGCGTGCAGTTGCGCAGCGCCTCGCCGGAACGCGTGGTGCACGCCGTGCTGTCGGGCGCCGCGCAACTGGGCGTGACCAGCCTGCCGCTGGAACACCGCGGCCTGACCGTGCACTGGATTGCCCAGGCCCCTTGCGTCGTCGCCCTGCCCGAAGGCGATCCTGTGGCGCAGCATGCCGTGGTGCCGGTGTCGGCCCTTGCCGGCCGCCGTCTCATCACCATGTCCAATCCCTATCGCCTGCGCCGCCGCCTGGACGCGGCCCTCTCGCACAACGTACAGGCGCTCGGCACCATCGAAACCAATTCGTCCGTCAACGCCCTGGCCGCCGTCCGCGCCGGGCTTGGCGTGTCGGTGCTGGAACCCGTGACCGCCTACGGCTCGCCGGTGGCGGGCGTGGCGATCCGGCCCATCGACCTGGACATCCCCTTCTTTTTTGGGGTCATCACCCCGCAGTCGCAAACGCTGACGCCGGCCTGCCAGGCCATGGCGGACGCGCTGGCCGAAGCCGCCGCAGCCCTGCTGCCGGGCTTCGTGCTGCATGACGCCTGCGAGCATTCGGCGCTGTTGCAGTCGATCTACGGCGATGACGCCCCTGTTATGGAAACACCCGCATCATGAATCTGCCCATTGCCACCCCGCCGCAAGGCCTGCCCGCCCTGGAGGCGCGCCTTCGGCAAGACCTGTCCTGGCTGGAACTGCCGGCCAAGAACTGGGTGACGCCCCGGCTGGTCGATGGCCAGCAGGTGCTGGACGTGGCCATCATCGGCGGCGGCATGGGCGGTCTTGCGGCGGCCGCGTCGTTGAAGCATCTGGGCATCGACGCGCCGATCTTTGACCAGGCGCCCGACGGCTTCGAAGGCCCGTGGGCCACGACGGCCCGCATGGAGACGCTGCGCTCGCCCAAGCAACTGACCGGTCCCGCGCTGGGCCTGCCCGCGCTGACCTTCCGCGCCTGGTTCGAAGCGCAATTCGGTTTGGACGCGTGGGAAGCGCTGGACAAGATCCCGCGCCTGCAATGGATGGACTACCTGCGCTGGTACCGCCGCGTGCTGAACCTGGACGTGCGCAACGAACACCGCATCCTGTCCGTGCAGCCGCGCGCCGACAAGCTGGTGGAACTGGACATCCAATCCCCCGCCGGACGCAGCACCGTCCTGGCCCGCCGCGTCGTGCTGGCCACTGGCCGCGACGGCCTGGGCGGCGCCTATGTGCCTGACTTTGCAAAGAAACTGCCGCGCGACCGCTGGGCGCATTCGTCCGACGTAATGGACTACAACACGCTGGCCGGCAAGCGCGTCGGCGTCGTGGGCGCGGGCGCATCCGCCATGGACAGCGCGGCGACCGCGCTGGAAGCCGGCGCGGCCAGTGTTGACCTGCTGATCCGCCGCAACGACATCCCCCGCATCAACAAGGGCAAGGGCGCGGGCAATCCCGGCCTGACCCACGGCCACCTGACCCTGCCCGACGAATGGAAGTGGAAGATCCGCCACTACATCAACGCCGCGCAGGTGCCGCCCCCGCGGGGCAGCACGCTGCGCGTGTCGCGCCACCCGAATGCCTTCTTCAACCTGGGCTGTGGCGTGCTGGACCTGGCGCTGATCGATGACGAGATTCACGTCACCACGCCCAAGGGCGTGTTCGTGCTGGACTTCCTGATCTTCTCCACGGGCTTTCGCATCGACTGGACCGTGCGCCCGGAATTCGCGCCGCTCGCGCCTCACGTGCGCGCCTGGGGCGACCGCTACACGCCGCCGGCTGGCGAGGAAGATCAGGAACTGCATGATTCGCCCGACTTGGGCGCCGTCTTCGAACTGCAGGAAAAAGTGCCCGGCGCCTG
This sequence comes from Achromobacter sp. UBA5777, assembly GCF_002418565.1. NCBI lineage: Bacteria > Pseudomonadati > Pseudomonadota > Betaproteobacteria > Burkholderiales > Alcaligenaceae > Achromobacter > Achromobacter sp. UBA5777. Next base: position 57,778 of record NZ_DIEJ01000313.1, read on the forward strand.
CCCCGGCCTGGATCGCGTGCACTGTTTCTCGTATCCAGCCGCGCTGACGCAAGGCACGATCTCGGGCGACATCCCCGCCATCAGCGAAGGCGCCAAGCGCCTGGCGCAAGGCATCGCGGGTCTGTTCTACCGCGAAGACGTGGCCACGCACTACGCCAACATGGAAGCGTTCTCCGAGCCCGAAGTGTTCGGCGATGAATGGACCCCAGCCCCGACGCCAGCCCCGGCGCCGGCGACCGCTTCGCAGGCGGAGACCGCGCAATGACCGCATGGCTGCTACGCCGCGTGGCGCAGGCCGCCGTGGTCGTGTTCCTGATGACGCTCATCGTCTTCGTGGGGCTGCACGCCATCGGCAACCCCGTGGACATCCTGATCGGCCAGGACGTGGACCAGGTCGACCGCGCACGCATCATCGCCGAACTCGGCCTGGACAAGCCCCTGTGGCAGCAGTACCTGGCCTTCCTGAACGGCGCGCTGCACGGCAACCTGGGCAACAGCTTCGTCTACAACATCCCGGCGATCGAACTGGTGATCCAGCGCCTGCCGGCCACGCTTGAACTGGCGATCACCGCCCTGTCGTTTGCCGTCATCGTCGGCCTGCCCCTGGGTCTGTTTGCCGGTCTGTACCCCGACAGCCGCGCGTCCAAGATGATCATGGCCGGCAGCATCGTCGGCTTCTCGCTGCCCACTTTCTGGGTGGCGCTGATGCTCATCATGGCGTTCAGCGTGTCGCTCGGCTGGCTGCCGGCCAGCGGCCGCGGCCAGACAGTGGAGTTTCTGGGCTTTCAGTGGTCGTGGCTGACGGCCGACGGCTGGCGCCACCTGATCCTGCCGGCTTTCAACCTGTCGCTCTTCAAGATCTCGCTGGTCATCCGCCTGACCCGCGCCGGCGTGCGCGACGTGATGCCGCTGGACTTCGTGAAGTTCGCGCGCGCCAAGGGCTTGTCGCCGTTCCGCGTGGTCTGTGTGCACGTGCTGCGCAACACCATGATTCCGCTGGTGACCGTGCTGGGCCTCGAACTGGGCTCGACCATCGCATTTGCCGTCATCACCGAAAGCATCTTTGCGTGGCCCGGCGCCGGCAAGCTGATCCTGGACAGCCTGAACGCGCTGGACCGCCCCGTGATCGTGGCCTACCTGATCGTGGTGGTGTGCCTGTTCGTGACGCTTAACCTGATCGTCGACATTCTGTACAAAGTGCTGGACCCCCGGGTGCGGCTGGAGGCCACGGCATGAGTTCCGTATCCAATACCGCGCAGGCGCCTGCCCTGCGCCGCGAGTCGCCGTGGCGCCACAACCTGACCGAGTTCCTGTCGTCCAAGACGGCGGTGCTGGGCCTGGTCGTGGCCACGCTACTGATCCTGGCTGCCGTGCTGGCGCCCTGGATCTCGCCGCAGAACCCGTATGACCTGCTGCAGATCGACGTGCTGGACTCGCGCCTGCCGCCCGGCACCATGAACGGCCTGGAGACCTTTCACTACTGGCTGGGCACCGACGGCCAGGGCCGCGATCTCTTGTCCGGCATCCTGTACGGTCTGCGCATCAGCCTGATGGTGGGCGTTGGCTCGGCGCTGATCGCCGGCGTCATCGGCACGCTGCTGGGTCTGTTGGCTGCCTACGCAGGCGGCAAGGTCGACGCCTTCATCATGCGTCTCGTGGACCTGATCCTGTCGTTCCCGTCGATCCTGGTGGCCATGATGATCCTGGCCTATCTGGGCAAGGGCGTGGGCAACGTGGTGCTGACGCTGGTGATCCTGGAATGGGCCTACTACGCCCGCACCGCGCGCGGCCAGGCCCTGGTCGAACGCCGCCGCGAATACGTCGAAGCCGCCCGCTGCCTGGACATTCCCAACTGGCGGATCATGTTGAAGCACATCCTGCCCAACTGCCTGCCGCCGCTGATCGTCATCGGCACGCTGCAGATCGCGCGCGCCATCACGCTGGAAGCGACGCTGAGCTTTTTGGGCCTGGGCGTGCCGGTGACTGAACCGTCGCTGGGCCTGCTGATTTCCAACGGCTTCCAATACATGCTGTCCGGCGAATACTGGATCAGCTTCTACCCCGGCATCGCGCTGCTCATCACCATCGTGGCGATCAATCTGGTGGGCGACCGCCTGCGCGACGTGCTGAACCCGAGGACCCACAAATGACCGACCGCTCCGCCTCGGCTGGCGCGCCGGCCACGCTTGAAGTGCGCAACCTGCGCACGCAGTTCCATACCCGCGCGGGCGTGCTGCCCGCCGTGGATGGCGTCTCTTTTAAGCTGGAACGCGGCAAGATTCTGGGCCTGGTCGGCGAATCCGGCTCGGGCAAGTCCGTTACGGGCTTCTCCATCATGGGTCTGGTCGATGCGCCGGGCCGTATCGCCGGCGGCGAGGTCCTGTTCCAGGGCCGCGACCTGACCAAGCTGGCGCCGCGCGAGTTGCGCAAGCTGCAGGGCAACCGCATCGCGATGATCTTTCAGGATCCGATGATGACGCTGAACCCCGTGCTGCGGGTGGACGTGCAGATGATCGAGACCGTGCGCGCCCACACCCGGATGAGCAAGGCCGAGGCCCGCATCCTGGCGCGCGACACGCTCGGGATGATGGGCATTCCCAGCCCCGAGGAACGCCTGCTGGCCTACCCGCATCAACTGTCCGGCGGCATGCGCCAGCGCGTGGCCATTGCCATCGCCATGCTGCACCGCCCGGATCTCATCATTGCCGACGAACCCACCACGGCGCTGGACGTCACCATCCAGGCGCAGATCCTGTCCGAGGTGCAGAAGCTCGCGCAGCAGCACGGCACCAGCCTCATCTGGATCACGCACGATCTGTCCGTGGTGGCGGGCCTGGCCGACGACGTGGCCGTCATGTATGCCGGCCGTATCGTCGAACACGGCAAGGTCGACGACGTGCTGGACCGTCCGCAGCACCCGTACACCGTGGGCCTGATCGACAGCCTGCCCAGCAACAACCAGCGCGGCCAGCGCCTGCGCCAGATTCCCGGCATGACACCGAACCTGCTGCACCTGCCGGCCGGCTGTGCGTTCGCGGCGCGTTGCGCGCGCGCCACCGCCGCCTGCGGCCAGCAACCCGGCATCACCCAAGCCTTACCCGACCACGACGTGCGCTGCTTCCATCCTTCCATCCAGATCCACCGCGAGGTGGCAGCATGAGCGCAACCGCCAACGCCCCCACCCCGCTCATCGACCTGCGCCAGGTCAGCAAGCGCTTCGGCGAACGCAAGATCGGCGCCGCCGGCCGCGCGATGCAATCGCTGGGCCTGTCCAAGCCGCCCGCCATCACGCGTGCCGTGGACCACGTCGATCTCATCGTGAACCCCGGCGAAGTCGTCGGCCTGGTCGGCGAATCCGGCTGCGGCAAGTCCACGCTGGGCCGCATCGCGGCCGGCCTGCTCACGCCCTCGGGTGGCGAGGTCCGCATCAACGGCGTGCGTCCCGCCGACATGAATGCGGCCGAGGCCCATGCCGCGCGCTTGAAAGTGCAGATGATCTTTCAGGACCCCTACGCCAGCCTCAACCCGCGCCTGCGCGTGGACGAGATCGTCGGCGAAGCGGCGCGCATTCATGGCCTGGTCGGCAACGGCGACTTCGACGATTACGTCAGCGCGCAGCTCGAACGCGCCGGCCTGGATCCCGCTTTGCGCCAGCGCTATCCGCACCAGTTCAGCGGCGGCCAGCGCCAGCGCATCGGCATCGCCCGCGCGCTGGCCGTTCAGCCGTCCATGCTGGTCTGCGACGAAGCCGTGGCCGCGCTGGACGTGTCGATCCAGGCGCAGATCCTGAACCTGTTCATGGACCTGCGCGAAGAGCTGAACCTGACGTATCTCTTCATCAGCCATGACCTGGGCGTGGTCGAACACCTGTCCGACCGCGTCGTCATCATGTACCTGGGCCGCGTCGTGGAAACGGCGACGGTGGAAGAAGTCTTCCAGCGTCCCAACCACCCGTACACCCAGGCGCTGCTGGCCGAGATTCCCACGCTGAAGTCGCGCCACAAGACCTTTACCGCGATCAAGGGCGAGATCCCCAGCCCGCTCAACCCGCCCACCGGCTGCCATTTCCATCCGCGATGTCCGCACGCGATGCCGCGCTGCAAGACCGAGGTTCCCACATTGAAGGGAATCGCCATCAACCACCTGAGCGCCTGTCACCTGAACGACATGGCCTGACGATCAATGACTGCGGCACGACCGCCGCGGTCAATGGACCCACTCCGTTCCCCCTCTACCAAGGATCCCGGACAAATGAAACGCCTGATTCTCTCGACCCTCACCGCCGCCATCCTGGGCGCCTCGGCCGCTGCCTCTGCCGACAACCTGTCGATCGGCTTTGCCGACCCGCTGTCGTCGCTGGACCCGCAACTGAACAACCACGCCGGCGACCGCTCGGTGGCCCTGCACTTCTGGGACCTGCTGATCGAGAACAAGTGGAACAAGCTGCAGCCGGGTCTGGCCGTGAGCTGGAAACCGCTGGACAACACCACCTGGGAATTCAAGCTGCGTGAAGGCGTCAAGTGGCAGGACGGCACGCCGTTCACGGCCGACGACCTGATCTACTCCTACACCCGCGCCCGCGGCGTGCCCGGCAGCGTCGCCACCTACGCCGGCTACCTGCGCACCATCGACACGATGACCGCCAAGGATCCGCTGACGCTCATCGTCAAGACCAAGGCGCCGAACCCCGACCTGCCCCTGAACCTGGCGTCCATCCACGTCGTCAGCAAGCACGTCGGCGAGAAGTCGTCGACCGAAGACTACAACTCGGGCAAGGCCATGGTCGGCACCGGCCCCTACAAGTTCGTCTCGTACACCCCCGGCGACCGCGTCCTGATGGAACGCAACGACGCCTACTGGGGCGACAAGCAGATCTGGGAAAAGGTCAACTACCGCTACATCAACAACGCGGCCGCTCGCACCGCCGCGCTCTTGGCCGGCGACGTGGACGTGATCGACAAGGTCTCGGTATCCGACCTGGCCAAGCTGCAAAAGGCGTCCAACATCTCGGTCTACCCGTACGACGGCCTGCGCGTCATGCTGCTGCAACCCAGCTTCAACCCCGCGCCCAACCAGTACATCACCGACAACAACGGCAAACCGCTGGACAAGAACCCGCTCCTGGACGCGCGCGTGCGCCAGGCACTGAACCTGGCCATCAACCGCAAGGCTATCGCCGACCGCATCCTGCAAGGCGCCGCCACCGAAGCCAACCAATGGATGCCCAAGGGAACCTTCGGCTACAACCCCGAAATCAAGGACATCCCCAACGACGTCGCGCAGGCCAAGAAGCTGCTGGCTGAAGCGGGCTTCCCGGACGGCTTCAAGCTGACCATGCACGTCCCCAACGACCGCTACCCGCAAGGCCCGGAAACGGCCCAGGCGGTCGCGCAGTTCTGGACCCGCGTGGGCGTGAAGACGCAAGTGGAAGTTGTGCCGTGGGCCGTGTACTCGGGCCGCGCCAACAAGAACGAATTCGCCGTCAGCATGCTGGCGTGGGGCAACGGCACGGGTGAAGCCAGCTATGCGCTGGTCAACATCCTGGCCACGGTCGACGCCAAGAAGGGCCTGGGCGCCTCCAACTGGGGTCACTACACGAACGCCAAGGTCGACGCCGCGCTGGAGCAATCCACTTCGGAATTCGACGTGGCCAAGCGTGAAGCCATCCTGCGCGACTCCGTCAAGCTCGTGTCCGATGACGTCGGCATCATCCCGCTGTTCCACTACAAGAACATCTGGGCCACCAAGAAGGGCCTGAAGGTCACGCCGATGACCAGCGACCGCACGGCCGCCATGATGGTCACCAAGGTTTCGGACAAGTAAAGCCATGGCGCCGACCCTGACCATCACCCCCGCGGACGCCCTCATCGACGTCCCGCGCCAGATCCGCGTCGAACACGTCGCGCCCGGCGCGACCGTCGAGATCACCGCCCTCACCCGTCGCAACGGCGTGGTCTGGCAAGCCCAGGCCGCCTACACGGCGGGCGAGGACGGCGTGGTTGACCTGACCCGCGAAGCGCCCGTTTCCGGCGACTACACCGGCTTGTCCCCGATGGGACTGATCTGGGCGCAGTCCCCCGACGACGGCAAGAGCCGTGAATACTTCAACCACCCGGTGACCGACGCGCTCGTCACCGACGTGGTGGCTCGCGTGCAAGGCGCCGAGGCGCGCGCTTCGTTCACGCAACGCCTGGCGTCCGACGGCGTCACGCGCGTCGAGGTCCGCGAGGAAGGTCTGGTCGGCACCCTGTACCTGCCCGCCGGCAGCGCCCCGGGTTCGCATCCTGCCGTCATGATCCTGAACGGGTCTGGCGGCGGCATCAACGAACCGCGCGCCGCCCTGTACGCCTCGCGCGGTTACGCCGCCTTTGCGCTGGCGTACTTCAAGGCGCCGGGCCTGTCGGACTACATATCCAACACCCCGCTTGAATACTTCCAGACCGGCCTGCGCTGGCTGCGCAAGAAGGTCCAGCCCAAGCACGACTTCGTCGCCATCAGCGGCCAGTCGCGCGGCGGCGAACTGGTGCTGCTGTTGGGCGCCACCTTCCCCAAGGAAGTGTCGGCGGTCGTGGCCTACGTACCCGGCGCTGTCGTGCACAGCGGCCAGAACGCCTGCGACCCCAAGATCGGCCGCGAAGGCCCGACGTGGCTGCTGGGCGGCAAGCCCATTCCCCACGTCTGGGAAAACAACCGCACCGCCACCTGGGCCCCGTTCGATGAAGGCCCCGCGCCGCATCGCCACGAAAAGGCCATCCTGACCGCGCTGCAAGACCCCGACGCCGTCGCCCGCGCCCGCATCCGCGTGGAAGACATCGAAGGCCCGGTCATGCTGCTGTCCGGCACCGACGACGGCTCGTGGCCGTCCAGCCTGTATTCGAAGATGGTGCAGGACAAGCTGGTCGAGGTGCAGCACCCGTACCCGGTGAAGTGGCTGGATTACGAGAACGGCGGTCACTCGATCCTGTTCCCCTATGTGCCCACCACGCAGCTTGTGTACGCCCACCCGGTGTCGGGCAAGATCAGCACCAGCGGCGGCAACCCCAAGGACAACGCCCGCGCCGACCAGGAATCCTGGGAAGGCGTGACGTCGTTCCTGGATGCGGCGGTGAAGGCCAAGGGCGCGGCGGCTGCAAAGGCGGCGTCTAATGCGGACGACGCGCGCAACGCCGGCTGAAAGAAACTTTAGGAGAATTCCTCAATGGCACAACAACCCATCGTCTACGACATCAACAAAGACCTCGTCGACCAGCTCGTGGGCCTGACGCCCGGCAGCCAGACCTTTGACGTGCGCCACAAGCGCGACAAGGTCGCCGCCGCCACGCAAGGCAGCTACGACGCTCTGTTCGACCCGGCCCTGCCCGGCCTGTCGCTGGCCGACCGGCTGCTGGTCGCGCTGTATGCCACGCGCATCACGCCGTCGCCGCTGCTGGCTGCGCACTATCGTGCCCGCGCGGTGGAAGCAGGCGCCGCGGCAGCGGACATCGCCGTTGCCGAATCGGGCAAGCCGGCCGACGCCGCCAACCCGCAACTGGCCGCCGTGCTGGAATTCACGCGCAAGCTGATCGAAAAGCCTGTCGAAGGCGACGAGGCGGCGCTGAAGACGCTGCCGGCTGCGGGGGTTCCGACGCCCGCTGTCGTCACCCTGTCGCAGCTGATCGCCTTCCTGTCGTATCAGACGCGTCTGGTGGCGGGATTGGTGGCGATGAAGGCCGCTGAAGGTCAAGGCGCCGGTTCTGCTGCCACGGAAGCGACTGCCGTCATCAACCCCGGCAACACCGAACCCGGCGACGTCATCAAGGCCCACGGTTTCACGAACGAAGTCCTGGAGTGGAAGGCCTGGCTCGACGTCGTCAACGTCGACACCGCCACGCCCGAACAGATCGCCGTCCTGGAAGAAAGCCACCCCAAGGCCAAGGTCTCGGACTACTACCTGTTCCTGGTCCACCAGCCGGAAATCCTGCGCCAACGCTCCACGGCCTTCAACGCCATCATGTACGCCCCGGGCGGCATGTCGCGCGCCGAACGCGAACTGGGCGCCACCGTCGTGTCGCGCGTCAACGGCTGCGTGTACTGCGCGTCGGTGCATGCGCAGCGGTTCGAGCAACTGGCCAAGCGCAATGACGTGATTGGGCAGGTGTTCGAGGATCCGATCACGGCTGGCACGACCAAGCGTGAACAGGCGATTGGCAAGTTCTCGATTCAAATCACCGAAGCGCAGGCTGACGTGAACGCCGCCAGCATCCAGGCGCTGAAGGACGTTGGGTTGAATGACGGTGAGATCCTGGATCTGCTGCATTCGGACGCGATCTTTGCGTGGGCGAATCGGTTGATGCTGAATTTGGGTGAGCCGGTTCTCGTGACGGTCTGAAGCGCTCCCTTGACCTGCGTGTCTGGCGCCGGCCCTCGGGTAGAGCCGGAGTCAAACACGCAGAGGGGTAAAATGCCTCTTTCCGCACCTCTACGCGCCCCGCCCCAGCGGGGCGCTTTGCCTTTCTCCATGTCCGAAAAAACCCACGACATCCGCCCCGGTCAGTCGATCGAACTGCTCAAAGCCCTGCACATCCTGACCCGCGACGGCAAGATGAACCAGGACAGCCGCCGCAAGCTCAAGCAGGTCTATCACCTGTTCCAGTTCATCGAGCCGCTACTCAAGGACGTGCAAGCACAACGCGGCGCCGTCACGCTGGCCGACCACGGCGCGGGCAAGTCGTATCTCGGTTTCATCCTGTACGACCTGTTCTTCAAGGATCAGCCCGAGGCGCTGAAGAACGGCTCGCATATCTACGGCATCGAAACGCGGGAAGAATTGGTGAAGTCGTCGGAGGAACTGGCCAAGCGGCTGGGATTTGACGGCATGTCGTTTCTGAACCTCTCGGTTGCAGAATCGATTACCTCGAACAAGCTTCCCGCATCGATCGACGTCGTTACCGCCCTGCACGCCTGCAATACCGCCACCGACGACGCGATTCATTTTGCGTTGGAGAAGAAGGCCAAATACATCGTGGTCGTGCCGTGCTGCCAGGCGGAAGTGGCGTCGGTGCTGCGGAAAAACAAGGCAAAAGCGCTGGCCGATCCGCTGGCCGAGATCTGGCGGCATCCGCTGCACACGCGGGAGTTCGGTAGCCAGATTACGAATGTGCTGCGTTGCCTGCAGCTTGAAGCGCATGGGTATCAGGTCAGCGTGACCGAACTGGTCGGCTGGGAGCACTCGATGAAGAATGAGCTGATCATTGCGCAACACAAGAATCTGCCGACTCGAAAGCCTGCGGAGCGGTTGACCGAGATGTTGGACAGGATCGGCCTACAGGAACTGAAAGATCGATTTTTTTTGCCGTAAGCTGCATAACACGCAAAAGGACCACCAGCGCCGATGAATTTTTCTCAATACCTTGATCGGGTTCGAGCGGTATGCGACGCGCACGGTCACGCGCTAAACCTCAACCCGGGCGCGGCGGAATCGGTCCTGGAAGCGGCAGAGGCGGAACTTGGCTTCCCTATCTCGGCGGACGCCCGGCAGGCTTGGCTTCGTGCCAATGGGGCCGAGCGGGATGTGCCGGTGTTCATGCAGCCGGGCTATTTGACGGCTTACGATTTTCTGCCGTTGGAAAAGGCGATTGCGGCACGAGCGCGTATGGCAGACCGAGCGCCGCGATATGTCGGATACGCTGAACCGGAGCCGCGAGATGCGCGCATCAGGGACGGCTGGTTTCACCAGGGCTGGCTCCCCTTCGCCAGTTTCGGCGGCGCAACACTGCTGCTGATGATCGACCACTCGCCCACCGAGGCGGGCACACCGGGGCAGATCATCGCCTTCACCCACGACCCGGACCAGATCACCTGGGTGGCGCCGAGCTTTGAGGCGCTATTGATGGGGTCGATTGCCGAGATCGAAGCCGATCCGGAGGAGTTTCTGGGGGAGTATTAAGGAGTATCAATGAGCCCCGACAAGACAGAGCGCACGAAATGCTGATGATTCTTATCTTTCCCCTTGTATTCGTGGGCCTCCTGACCATCTGGCTGGCTTGTGTAGTGAAGGGACGCTCGGTCAAAAGAGCGCCGCCTGCGCTTACCGTTACCCTCTTGGCATTAGTACTTTGCTATGCCATGGGATTGATACTGATATCACTTGACCCATGGTTTGACGACAACGGCGTGCCAGAATTCATCTCCTGGAAATATCGTTGGGCATGGGCGGCAGAGTACGCGGGCTGGCTCGCAATTGTTATCCTGCCTGCGGGTCTCGGACTTCGGGCAGCCTTCGTTTCGCGCGCTCGGCGTCAGGAAAGCCCCCGGTAAGCAGCGTGCAGCAGACCTCTCCGTGATATCTCAGCGCAGGACGGATCGTTCTTTCCTGTCAGGTTGTTCGGGGCTGCACGCCGTCGGATCGAGTGCAGCTCTCCGCCAAATCGTTCAATTGATCTTGAACCATGCCAATGGCAATGGGCGGAAACACGACACACCACATGTTGAACCGTTTCGTGGATCGACGGATGGAGGAACCGCGCTGAGACCAGGCATCTCTCAAAGCACCGCCCAGCGACCACAGGAGGAGAGCTGTAGACAGCGGCGCCAGCAGAAAAAACAGTGCGGCGGCACGCGGGGTGAATAGTTTCGACGACGGATGGACGAAAGCCATCTCGCCAAAAATCCGATAGAACCAATGGGTGGTAGCTATCAAGCCCGCAACGAATGCGGCGGTCATTCCGACTAGGACTAAGAAGAGAATCGGAACGCCGAGTGCGATGTGAAAAATTTGTAGCGGCCAAATACTTCCTAGCGCGATCCCGGCCCCAAAGACCGACCAAAACAACGCGGCGACCCATCTTACGCTTTTACCGCGACGATGTACTGGCTTGAGCGGACAATGCCGCGCTTCCGGCGGGGCATCAAATCCAGCCCGAACTGTTGTCAGCAGTATCAGTGCAATCCCCATTGCGCTTACGCTAACCAGTACCCCATAGCCGGCGGTAGTTGATCTGTAGACGAATTCGGCTTGGCTGAGGCCTGCATGGTAGTGAATCATTTCACAAACCGATATCAAGACAAAGGCGCCTCCAAATGCATAGCGATCGACCACCACACTGGCAACCATGAGCGTCAAAGCCAATAGGAAAGCCGATCTGACCATGCTCCCAATAAACTTCGAAAAAGAGAGAGTCAGCGCTTCGAGAAGGTTGTCAACCGGCGCATCCAGGCTCAGCCACACAGCCAGATAGCCGGCCACGCACATCGCGGACAGCATGATCATGCGCGGTATCGTCCTGGTGCTCGCGATCAGCATACCGAGCAGCAAGCCGGAAATGGAACCGGCTTGTGCAATCTGTTCCGCTGTGTCGGACGAAAAAAGCATTGCGTGAGGAAAAGCACGGAACCAAGGTATGGATTCCAGGAATACTTCGAATGCAAATGCCGTAAGCATCCAAACGCCGATTAGTGCCCAAAAGCGGTAGGAACTGGCGAGGTCCGCGAGCGTCCAGCGAACGGAAACAGATTTTGGCTGCATGAGTAGCACAGTGTTGTCGTAAGAAGATGCCCGTATAAAACCACTGCGCCAGGCGTTGCGGAAATAAGGCACCTTCGAAAATGCTGGAGCTGCCTTCCAGGTTGGTTTGTCGGCAACGCGTGCTGTTTGCCCCTCGTATCGAAAAGGGACGAAAATGCCACCCTTGGCGTTCCTGCCAGCATGCGTCCTGCCTATACTCGCCCTGCGATCGCGACAACGATCGTCCGGTTTGACAGCCGGAATGACAAAGGGCAAACAGCCGCTGCAATAGCGGCGCTTCTATGTCCGTAGGCTGACGCACGCCTCTCTATGGGCGGGCCTTGGCTGGGGCACGCGTGCGTGCGCCGGTTTCCTTTGTCACCGGTCTGTCAACCCGGCCATGTGCCCGCCCACCTCGATTGACAGCGGGGCGCGGGCTTTCGGGTCGGGAAACGGGGAAAAGCCTGTCCATTAGTACGCACCAGCGCTGCCGGCCCGCGCTCTCCGACGCCGGCCGGTAATATCATCAGCGATGTCAGCGCAGAACTACCATGTTGCTATGTGGCCTGTGGTGAAGATGCGGAATCAGAATCCGCATGGACTCCCGCCAATTCATTCATCTGATCCTGCACCATGCCCATGGCAACTGGCGGAAACACGACGCACCACGCATTGAACCATCCCATGGAGCGGGGACTTGAGGAAGGTCGCAGCGCTCTGGCCTCACGAAGAACGACGCCCAGCGTAAACATGAGAATGGGGGTTGCGAGGGGAACCAACAGGAAAAACAGCAGCGCCGCTCTGGGCGTGAACAATTTCGAAGACTGGTGGATATACGCCACCTCGCCATGGATTCGGTAGACCCAATATGCGGTGGCGGCCAGGCTGACTACGAATGCGACAGACACCGCTGTCATCCAGTACATGATTGCCTCCCCGCTCATTGGGACCAGCGCGGTCAACCAAGTCACGCCGCCAAAAGCCGCCCACGGTAAGGCAGAGATTATCAATACCGTTACACCCTCTATGAACGTCGGATTGAGCGGGCGGTGCCGCGGGGCCGGCGCTTCATCGAACAAGCGGCCACGAGTCGACGCCAGCAGTATCAAAACGGTCGCCATCCCACCTGCACCGTAGAGTGCCCAAAGGTCATGATCGACCTGCGTATGAAAGGTGTACGACGCCGCCACGGAAGTACCCCAATCGTTCATCACCTGGAAAGCCGTCAACACGGCGAAAGCGCCAGCAAACGCGAATCGGTCTGACATGGCTGGTGCCAGATTGACGGTGATGGCAAAAGCGAGAGCCCATCGAACGAGTTGCCCCAAGAATGCCAGATACAAAGCGAACCCAACGCTCATTTCGGGCAGGACCAACCACGCGATGACATAGCTGCTCATGCATACGGCAGCCATTGCTGCCAGGCCTTTAGTTGACCTGGCCTGTGCCAGAACGATGCCAAGCAAAATACCGAAGCAATTTCCGCCATACCAAAAGTATGGGATCAGTTCCCGAACAAGGTATTTCTCATTGCCATAGTTCAGTGAAGGCCATGCTGATCTGAATACCATCACCCCATACGCTGCTGCAATCAACACGCCGATCAACGACCAAAATCGCCACGTGCTGGCTAGGTCCGCGAGCGTCCAGCGCGCGGAAACCGGTTCTGCTTGCATAAGTACCACCGAAGTCAAGATTGAGAAGATGCCGCACGTACATTGGCATCGCGTTTCTGTAAGGTCTAAGGTGGCTGGCGGTGCATCGCGCCCCGGCCTTGTGAGAAACCGGGCCGTCCTGCTACGGGCGCTTCTCTTTGCAGGCAAAAAAATGGCCGTGACTTGCGCCACGGCCCCAGGCATCGGCTAACTGCGTCACCCTACCTATGCCCCAACTTTCAACGCCATTTAGCCGCCGCTGCTTTAACCAGATTACTAGCCACAGATCATCGTGAAATCTGAAGCTGCCTTTCTACAGCGAGCGCTCGCTGGGAACGGAATATGGATTTATCAGCGTTTTCACCTGCAGCACATCGCATGCTGCAGGCGTATGAAACCACCGCGGCAATCATTACGGAAATAAGACTACTTCGAATCTTTTGGGAGATTTGGCTGACTGGCCGTAATGAATGATCGGTCTCGGCGGATAAAACGCCGAGCGCGTTCTTCAGAATGAGAGCATTTGGAAATTCTGCCCAGCACCACGCTGGCCGAGCGCTGGGCATTCTATCGGGCGAGGCGTCAGGTGTTCGACGATCCCGATCGTGCCGTGTTCAAGTACCCGCGGAGCTGCGCCGCGGCGGGATCAGGACGCCTTCACCAATTCGGACGAGCCGCGGGGCCGCGTCAGTCTCCAGAGCTTCGACGCAACCGATCGGAAGACTGTTTATTCAACCGTTTGGCTTCGTCTTCCGCATAATCTTCCTCGCCCGACTCGTACTGGCCTTCATAGCCGCAGCTGCTGCGAAGCAATCCGCACTCGCCGACGACCGAGCAGCCCGAACTCATCGCGGCAAGAAACAACACAACACCGTAGCGGCTTAACGTTTGAATCGACATATCGCTCCTTGGAAATGGGTCTGGCATTCGTCAGACATAGGATGCCATTGTGCGTGGGCGAAGATGTGTCGGCCGGCGCGCTGCGGCGTTTCGAATTGTCTCTGGCTGTAGGCTGACGATTGTCCACGCCCCAGCGCAGTCATAGATGCCGGTGGCTGCAGCCCATGACCTGACCCGTCAGTTCGCCGATCAGGCCCGCCAATCCTTCCGCACTCTCGCGATCCAGTCCTTCGCATTGCACCATCCGGAATCCCATCGCCAGGCTGTAATGCCAATCGAGTTCAAGGATGCGATAACTGCGTCCGCTTTCTTCGCATTGCCATTGGACGGCCGGGTTCTCGTAGGCTTCGCCGATGAAGTCGATGTGCGACTCGGCGGGCATCGGCATGGCGGGTTCGTTCGATCCCGGCACGCTCGGCGCGAAAAGATTTTCGCCGACCATGACGCGGGGATTCGGCCCATCGAAGGCCAGCAACATGAGCGGAAAGTGTCTGGGATCGGCGTCGTAATCCTCTCTGACAGCGTCGCTCAGGTAGGGTCTGGCCGCCGGGCCGAGGCAGTAGTGGACGCTGCGCCATGACGCGTCATCTCCGTCGAAACCGTCGTCGTTGTTGGCGCGGTAGGGAATGGTGTCGCCATACGCCGGCAGGACATAACCCCCTTCCAGCAGGCGCGCTTCCAGCGCGGGCCAATTGGGCGGCGGCAGATGGAAGTCGCGGGGGAAGATGAATTGATGGTGTTCAGACATGGGCGGAATACGAAAGCCGTGAGGGTTTGGCGATGTCAGTTAATGACGAGCGCGTACTGAAACGGTGATGCCGGAGTATTACAGAAATAGGTGCCGGACCAAACCCGCCTGTATTCAGCCACCCCGCAAAGGAGGACAATAATCGCCGGAACGAACGGAGCGAATCCATGCGCGCTTTCGTGCAAAAGCCCAAGACGGCGGTTCACAAGGTTCCGGCCGCCAGCCGAAAACCGGACGCGGCGGGTAAGCGTGCAGAATCGCGCACGCCACCCGATGAGACTGCGCGTGATACGAAACTTCAGCGGTGGCGCCCGGTTCATGCGGTCACCGCGATATCCGTGCATCCCACCGGCACGCAAGTTGCGATCAGCCATCCCGGCGACGCGTCAGAGCAGGAAGCGCACCGCATGTCCGAACACGTGATGCGCATGCCGCAATCCCAGGACGATCAGGCGCACGGCGCCGTGCGGTCCACGTTGCAACCCACACCGGTTCGACCGCCTCCGCTTCTGCGGCCGGCTGACCCGCGCAACGCCGCATCGCTCGATGACGTTCCTAGCCTGCGCGACGTGCTATCCATCCAAGGCCGTCCCCTCGATGCCCATACCCGCGCCTTCATGGAGTCTCGTTTCCAGCGCGACTTCAGCCACGTCCAGCTGCATTCCGATGCGCTGGCGATTGCTTCTGCAAATGCCGTTGACGCCCGCGCCTATACCGTCGGGCATCACGTCGTTCTGAACGCCGGCCAGTACGCGCCGGGCACGACCGCCGGCCGAGCGCTGCTGGCGCATGAGCTGGCGCACGTGGTTCAGCAGTCGTCGATGAGCACGCACGGCGCCCGTCTTCTCCAGCGCGACGCAAGCGGTCCGACCTATGGCAATCTGCCCAGGGATCTGCCGGCGCCGGGATCGTCGGGCGAAGTCGTCCGGCTCAGGAACGTCAACGGCACATGGAAGGAGGTCGGTCCAAAGTACGTCCGCACAGCGCGCGGCAACTATGACTTTGTTGTGAAAGACGGCGAGATCTTCGCCGTCAAGTCGAAGAGGACGGTCGGCGGCGGATATGGTCATACCGAAGCGGCGCGCGGCGAACGCGTCAACTGGGCGGGCCAAGTGGATTTCGAGAGCGGCAAGGTCAAAACCTGGAACGATGGTACGGGTCACTATCGATCCTTATCGACCATGCGCGACCCCGCCGTGCGAGCCGGACTACCCGACGAAAAGTTCGTTCAGCACCCGGATAACGTGGGACGCCCCCGGCCAAGAGGGTCCCTGCCCCAGCTCCCCGTCGAACAACCCGCCACCAAACCCCGCATTCCCGGCGAACAGCCCAAGGTCCCCGCCGGCCCGCCTCGGATGGAGGAATTTGAACAACGCTTCGGCAAGAAAGCCGCGTCCGCGCCCGCCGCCACCACCTCCGTCCTGGCCGAAGAAGCCGGATCGGTCCTGAAAGTCCAAGGCCGCGCGGCCTCGGCGCTCGGCAAGATCGGCAGCGCCGCCGGCTGGGTGGCCGACTTCCTGATGCCCGGCCCGCAGGACGCGATCATGCTGATGGTGCAATTTGCGATGACCTACGCCGAGGCGCAGGAAGCAGCGCGCGCGGAAGGGATGCGCACGGGCTTCGGCCACGGTCTTAGCGCTGGATTGCTGCGGTTAAGCAGAAGGTGGATCCGAGACAACCTGGCGCCCCGGGTCATCAGCCGCAGCGTCGCGAGCGAGGTGGCGGCTACCACCGGGTATCGGGAAAAAGGCGTGGTCCAGGGCCTCGTGGCGGGCATCTCGTTTGCCGAGCGGCTCAATGCGGATCAGCGCAAGGCCCTGCTGAAAGAAGCGACGCGCGCCATGCGGGCCAAGGGTGACGACGTGACGTTGCGCGCACGCTGGGAGCGTGGCTACACCGCCAACGACATCATCGACCTGTCCGTCGCGCTGGCGCCGCGCATTGATGAAATCCTGGAGGAAGCGCGCAAGAACGAGGAACTGCGCCAGGCGGCCGAGGAGTGGGAAAAGCTGAAGAAGTATGGGCCGCTTTTGCCACTGGCGCCGTTGTTCGAGCAGTAGCCGGTGTGGCATAGTCGCTGTGCCCTGCCCCACCGTTCTCGTCCCATGCGCAAGCCTCCCGACCCCTTCGCCCCCCCTCGCAAACAGCGAGCTGCAAAATCCAATTCGCTGCTGTGGATTCTTGAACCGCTGGAACGCGACGCAAACTACACGCATCGCAAGATGTTCGGCGCCGACGCCGCGTATCTGGACGGCTTGCTGTACCTGATCGTCGCCGATCGGGACGACCCGTGGAACGGCGTCATGGTCTGCACGTCGCAGGAACGCCACGCGGCGCTGCTGGCGGACATCCCCGACCTCCTGCCGCATCCGGTGCTGGGAAAGTGGCTGTACTTGCCGCAGTCGAGCGAGTCCTTCGAATCGACTGCGGCAACGCTGGCGGCATTGGCCGTGGCGCGCGATCCGCGCCTGGGGGTGGCGCCCAAGCCGAAGGCGCGGCGCAGCAAGGCGCGCACGATCGGCCAATAGGCCGCCTGAACGCCAGGCCGCCGGTGCGTCAGCCCCCCACCCGCACCACCAGCTTCCCGAAGTTCTTCCCCTCGAGCAGACCGATCAGCGCTTCGGGCGCATTCTCAAGGCCCTCGACCACATCCTCGCGCCACCGCAGCTTGCCCTCGCGGATCCACTGCCCGGCCACGTGCAGGAACTCGTCTTCCTGTTCGTTCGGGAAATCGAACACGATGAACCCCTTCATGGTGATACGCCGCGAAAGGATCTCGCGCATGGTGGCGGGCAGGCGGTCCGGACCACTCCGGTCGGCGGGGCCGTCGTTGTAGTTGGCGATCAGGCCGCACACCGGCACGCGGGCAAAGTCGTTCAGCAAGGGCAGCACGGCGTCCCACACGTGGCCGCTGACGTTCTCAAAGTACACGTCGATGCCATCGGGGCAGGCTTCGGCCAGCTTCTGCGCAAAGTCCGGCGCATGGTGGTCCACGACCACATCAAAGCCCAGCTCCTCCTTCACAAAGGCGCACTTCTCCGGCCCGCCCGCGATGCCCACGACGCGCGCGCCCTTGATGCGCGCAATCTGGCCGACGACGGAACCTACCGCGCCGCTCGCGGCCGCGACGACGACGGTTTCACCTGGCTTGGGCTGGCCGATGTTCAGCAGCCCGACATAGGCCGTCAGACCCGGCATGCCCAGCACGCCGAGCGCGGTCGAGGGCGGCGCGTTGGCGGGATCGAGCCGGCGCAGGCCGGTACCGTCGGACAGCGCGTAGCGTTGCCAACCGGCAGACGACAGGACGATGTCGCCTTCGCGCCAGTCGGGATGACGCGACGTATGAACACGGGCAACGGTGCCGCCGACCATCACATCGCCGATTTCCATGGGCGTGGCGTAGGATTTTTCGTCGCTGACGCGCCAGCGCATGTAGGGATCCAGCGACAGGGTCTGGACTTCCAGCAGCACCTGGCCGTCGGCCGGTTTGGGAACAGGCACACGTTCGACGCGGAAATCGGTGGCTTTCGGGCGACCGACGGGCCGGGAGGCGAGGACGACGCGCAGGTTTTGGGGTTGTGTCATGGTGGATGGTTCCTTGAGTTGAGTCGGACATTTCGCGACAAGGGTCATCCTAGGCACGCGGCAGGGTTACAGCTAGACTGATATCTCGTAAACCAGATTTCAGGTATTGATAATGTCAGCCGATTTCGACCCTGCCCTGCTCCGCACCTTTGTCGCTGTCTGCCGCTACGGCAGCCTGAGCCGCGCAGCGGACCAATCCGGCCGCGCGCAATCGGCGCTCAGTACGCAGATCCGCCGTCTGGAGGAAATGGTGGGCAAGCGGCTGTTGCATCGCACCGGCCGCGGCATGGCGCCCACCACCGAGGGCGAGGTGTTGCTGAGTTACGCCAACCGCATCCTCGCGTTGGGTGAAGCAGCCGCAGCGCGGCTACGCGAGCGCGCGGTGGCCGGCAGCGTTCGCATCGGGCTGTCCGAGGACGTGGCGGTGGCCGCCTTGCCGGCGGCGCTGGGCCGGTTGCGGCGCTCGTGTCCCAATCTGCATCTGGACGTTGTCATCGACGACGGCGAGCGGCTGGCCGCGCGTTGGCAGGACGGCACGCTGGACGTGGCGGTGGGCGCCTGCGTCGGCTTTGCCGATGAACCCATCGAGTCTTGGACCGTGGATCTGCATTGGGCTTGCGGCATCGACGAAACCCTGGACCCGGACCAGCCGCTGGACGTGATCGTCTATGCCGAACCGTGCTCCTGGCGCCGGCTGGCCTTTGATGCGCTGACGGCGTCGGGGAGGGATTTTCGGGTGTCGCTGACCAGTCACAACGTGGGCGCCACGATCGCGGCTGTCGAGAACGGCCTGGGCGTGGCCTTGCTGACGACCGAGTGCCTGCGACCCGACACCATGCGCGTGATTTCCATTGGGGACGAAGGCGCACTGCCGCTGAGCGCGCAATTTGGCCTGTACGCGGCACATCGCCTGAACGAAAGCGGCCAGGCCGCCGTGTCGCTATTACGCGAAAGCCTGCGGGGGTGGACCGCACAGGCCACGCCGCGGGAGGCGGCGCTGATCCCCGCCTGACGCAGAACGAACGGATCGTGCGGCATGCGTCTGGCGCAGTTTCGCGCCAGATTTGTTACCCCTGCCCCGCCCCTCCCGGTGCCACACTGTTCCCATTCCCCCCGTCCGAACAGGGCGCACGGAAATCAAAGACACCCGGAGGATCACCCCATGACCACCCCCCCCGCATCCGCAGGCAATGGCGCCCATGCCGCCATGCAGACGCCCCCGGTCGTATCCGCTGAAGACTGGGAAGCCGCCCGTCAACAACTGCTCATCAAGGAAAAGGCCCACACCCGCGCCCGCGACGCGCTGGCTGCGGAGCGCCGCCGCATGCCCTGGACCGCGGTAGACAAGGAATACATCTTTGATGGCCCGTCCGGCAAGGTCACGCTGCGCGACCTGTTCGACGGCCGCCGGCAACTCATCATCTACCGCGCGTTTCACGAGCCGGGCGTCTTCGGCTGGCCGGATCATGCGTGCCGAGGCTGTTCGATGGTGGCGGATCAGGTGGCGCATCTGGCACACCTGAACGCCCGGGACACGACGCTGGCTTTCGTGTCCCGCGCGCCGCAGGCGGACATTGAACGGCTGAAGGCGCGCATGGGCTGGACGATGCCGTGGTTCACACTGACCGACGGCTTCGATGCAGACTTCGGCGTGGACGAATGGCACGGCACTAACGTGTTCTTTCGCGACGGCGACCGCATTTATCGCACTTACTTCCTGAACAACCGTGGCGATGAGCAGATGGGCGGCACGTGGAACTACCTGGACATCACGCCGCTGGGACGACAGGAGACCTGGGAAGATTCCCCCGCGGGCTATCCGCAGACGCCGCCGTACAAGTGGTGGAACTGGCACGACAGCTATGTGCAGGATGCGCCGCCGGATCAGAAGTGGGTCGAGGTGTCCGACGCGGGCGAGAAAGCGTTCCGGAATCACTGCGACCCGAAGTAGGAAGGACTCGGAGCAAGGTGCTGTTTCCACGCGTGTTTTAGAATTGGCGCTCGCAAATTCTGCAGCACGCACCATGAAATCGACCAAGGTCCTTCCAACCTCCGTCAGCGTTTCTCAAGTCCGCCAGCATGAGCAGTGAGCTGGCGGACTGGAAACGCGCCCTCCTGCCTTGCCGACTTCCCGCCATTGCCGCGCTGGTGCTTGCCGGCATCGCCATCTACTGCTTCAACGCGGCAAAAGACATCCGTCTGCCTTACGACCCCGCGAAGCTGAACACGATCAGCCTGCGGGTGGACAAGGTGGCAAGCTGCGACGCCAGGGCGAAAATTCGCGGGCGCTGGGAGCACTATGGCGCGCTCTGCGTGTATTCAGGCAACTACCCCTACATGGTGTTCAAGTTTTATGAAGCGACCTACAGGGTTCCGTATACCGAGGGTGAGCACGTAGAGTTTGCGGTGCAGGAAAACGATGCGCAGCTTGCCGACAGCACGATTGCGCTTCAGTTCAACATGGCCATTCCCGTCCGGGTTTATGGCGTGCGCAAGAACGGCGAAACGCTGGTCGATGCAAAGCTGGTGCACGACGCGAACTACGCGCGCAAGATGAAGCTCAACATGAACGGGTGGATCGCGCTGATTCTGGCGGCCGGCGCAGCGGTCATCACGTTCAAGCGGGCCCGGAAGATCCTGAACGAATCGATGTGGTGAATCTCAAGCGCGCTCGCTTTCACGACTGAGCACGCGGGTCCACGCCTGCAGCAACATGACCGCGTCCTCGTCGGACACATACTGCGGCGCGGCGCGCGCCATTGCGGCAAACAGCAGCGCATCGCAAGCCGCTTGCCACATCGGCTTCAACTCCTGTTCGGTCTCGCCGTCTTCCTCGATCAAGGTAAACGCGTTGCCGCCGTCCAGTTGCTCGGCGCGCTGCCGCAGTTGGCTGTGAATCAACAGAAACCCGGAGTGAACCGGCGACCGCGCCTTGTCGCCCCGCCGCGTGGAGGCCAACGCGCCGCGCCAATTGCTTTCTTCATCCGCAGCCGGCTCGCCGTCCTGCTGAGACCAGCGCATCCACGCGCGGCTGTACGCCATCCAGGCGTTCTCCGGCAGGTTGTCGGCCAGCGCCTGCGCCTCGCTGCGCGACAGCGTATTGATCTGCGCGATGATCTCCAGCACCGCCTCCCCCTTCGGACCAAACAGCACAGACAACGGCAACGCTTCCAGCAAATCGATGGCACTGGCGCGCCAATAGCCCGGCTCCGCAACCAGATCGGACATATCGCCCTGCTTCTCGACACGTACGCGCCAAAGCTTTCCGGGCCAGCGGCTGCCGATGACAATGGAGTCAAGCGACTGGTCCACCACGATCCACGGCGGCACAGGCTTTATCAACGCTACGCGGTCCGCAGTCCGCATCAGCTTGAATGCGGGGTCGGGCAGGTCGAACCAGTACCCGACAGGCATCGCTTGCCGTACGGCCGTCAGCCCCGCGTCGGTCACGTCGCCGCCGCAATGCCGGCACACGCGCGCCTCACGCAGAATGCGCTCGCCGCAATGCAGGCATTCGATATGCGTGGAAAGTAGCGGCTGGCTGGCGAGCGGCGACCGGTTGGGAATGCGCTTGAGGAAAATGCCCGCGACCGGCGCACTGATCAGGCCGGCAAGCAAGGCCCACCCAATGCCATTGCGCCCGCGACGCCTGGCCATGAAGCCGACCACGATCGCAAGTGCGATCCAGAGAAAGATGATGAGAAGCATGGCGCGATGTTAAACCGAGGGGATTCGGTCTCGCGTTGACGGGAGTCGACGGGCCCGCAGAACCGGGCACCGTAAGCGCGCGCGACCGACCCGGAAGCAAACACTTTTTCACCCCGTACGATCTACACCCGTCGCCTCCCCGCGCAAGCCGGGGTAATCTCCAGCCAGGAGATGATTTGATGTACCTCGTTGGTCACCCACAAAAAGGATGCGCAAATGCTTGATATCACCTCGAAGTTCCGTAGAACCGCCGTCGCCGCCGTTACGTTGGGCATGGCGGGTTTTCTTTTTGCGGGCTGCACCACGACGGATTCGCGCGCCACGGCCACCGCCGCCGAAAAGCGTCAGGAACTGGATTCCGCCACGGCGGCCACGCTGTCCAAACTGTATGAATCCTCGCCGCAATCACGGCAACTGGTGGAACGCGCCCGGGGCGTCCTGGTGTTTCCGGCGGTGCTGAGCGCCAGCTTCATCGTGGGCGCCCAGCATGGGACAGGCGTGCTGCAGGTCAGCGGTCAGGACAAGGGCTACTACAGCATTACGGGCGGATCCATCGGCTTTCAGGCGGGCGCGCAGTCCAAGGCGATGGTGCTGCTTTTCATGACGGACGACGCGCTGGCCAAGTTCCGCGCCAGCAGCGGCTGGACCATTGGCGCCGACGCCACCGTCGCCGTGGCCAACGTGGGCGTCAACGGCAGCATCGATTCCAACACCGCGCAGCAACCCATCGTCGGCTTCGTGATGAACAATGGCGGTCTGATGGCGGGCGTGTCGGTGGATGGCAGCAAGATTTCGCCGCTGCTGCTGTAGCGACTGCGCCGGCGCGGGAGGTCCGCGCCGGCCTGAATTTTGACAAGGAGATCACGCTTGATTACCGAAGAGGACAAGAAGCACCTGGCACGCTGCGTCGAGCTGGCGCGACAGGCGCTCGATGCGGGCGACCAGCCGTTTGGATCAGTGCTGGTGTCGGGCGACGGGCGGGTGCTGTTTGAAGACCACAACCGCGTCTCCAGCGGCGACCGCACGCGGCATCCGGAATTCGAGATTGCCCGCTGGGCTGCCAACAATGTGCCGGAAGCAGAGCGTGCGGCCTGCACGGTGTACACCTCCGGCGAGCACTGTTCGATGTGTTCCGCAGCGCACGGCTGGGTGGGACTTGGCCGGATCGTCTACGCCGTGTCGTCGGCCCAGTACGCCGAGTGGATGCGCGGTTGGGGTGTGCCACCTTCGGCCGTGCGGCCCCTGCCCATCTCCGAAGTGGTCAATGGTATCGAGGCCGAAGGGCCCGTGCCGGAATTCGTCGAACAGGTGCGCGCGCTTCATGAAGAGAATGTGCGGCGCAGGGCTTGACGAGCATCGGCTCGCGGTTCGGTGAAGCATTCTGTTTTCCAGCTAACGAATGGATACAGCTGCGCTAGATACCGCAATTATTTGCGCGCACGGGCGTGATAATTTGGCGCCCGTGCCGTAATCGGGGTCAGGGTCGACGACCGGTCCCATCAAGACGAAAGACGGCGCATCCCTCTCCTCTCTTGATACAGACCATGCAAACTCACGTTGCCCGTGCCTTGGGAATCAAACGCAAGTCCGGAAATCTGCTTCTCGCGTTGGGCCTGGCATTCGCCTCTGCCCCCACCTTCGCGCAACAGGATCCTGGCGCAGCCATCCTGCCCCCGCGCGCCAACTCGGGCAATCAGGCCCCGGCCCCGCAGCAAGCCCCGGCCCAGCGGGCCCCCGCTCAGCAAGCTCCGGTGCAACGGGCACCCGCGCAACAGGCTCCTGCTCAGCAAGCGCCCGTTCAGCAAACCGGCGGCTCCCTGGCGCCCGTGCAAAAAACCCAGATCAACGACCAGGCCGCCTACGAACGGCTCCTGAACAACAGCGGCGTGACGCTGCAATGGCTGTGGTCCGCCAAGCGCGGCAAGATGAACGCGATCGACGACAACGACGTCGTGCGCCTGGAAGGTACGCAGGCCAACCATGAAGGCACCTTGAAGGTCAAAGGCGAGGTCGTCTCCATTGGCCGCGACAGCTTCGTGATGCGTGGCACCATCTTGATCCTGGACGCGCCGGACAAGGGCCGCCGCTGCGAACGCACGGGCGATTACGAGTTCAAGGCGACCGGCAAGCGCAAGTACTGGCGCCTGCAGCAGATGGAAGCGTGCGGCGGCCTGACCGATTACGTCGACATCTACTACTGACCTTTCAGAAGCGACCCGCCCCATGCCACCCACCGCAATCAAATGGCTCGTCAGCATCGTCTTCGGATTGCTGATCGGAAGCGCCAGCTTTGGCATCACCAATCCGCTGTTGTTGGCGGTGTTCGGCGTATATCCGAGCGCGGGGGCAGGTGCTGAGCCACTGGATTCGGCTCTGCTGGATCGGGTCGCAATGGCCAGCGTGGTCCTCTATGTCCTGGTGGCCGTCGTGTCGGCCGTGGCGCTGGCGCGCATTGCCAACCTGCGCCGTCTGTTCGGCTGGGGCTGCGCGACGCTGGGGGTGATGTTGCTGCTGACAGCGGCGATTGCCATGCTGCAGATCGATCCTGCGATGCACACCGGCGGCGGCCCCGGCGCGCGGGATGCCAATACGGCGCTGTTCTTTACCCTGCTGATCTTTGGCCTGCCGTACATCGGCGGCGGTCTGGTGCTGACGATCGGCGGCGCGGTGCTGATCCGGAAGAATCGGGATAAGTCTGCATGAGATATGTCGCGCTCGGTCAACACCGCAGCGAATATCCGGAACCGATCACCTTCGCACAAGGCACGCTGCTGACGGTCGGAGAACAGTACAAAGGGCCCGAAGGTTGGGACAACTGGTACTTCTGCACGACGTCGGGGCATTCCGGAGGCTGGGTTCCGGGCCAGATCATCGACAGGATCGACGCGGGGCAAGGCCGCGCATTACGCGCCTATACCGCGAGGGAACTGGACGTGGACGAAGGCGACGAGCTGGCCGGCTCGGAGCAACTCAATGGCTGGATGTGGTGCAGCCGGCTATCGGACGGCCAGAGCGGCTGGGTGCCACTGTCACTGGTGCGCAAGATCGAAGACTGACAACCGTGCGGCGCGTCCTATTTCCCGGCGCCGGTATTGCAGTTTGAAACGTTTAGCCGCCTTTCGTCCAAATGGTCCTGGGAAAGACCCCGGTACAATCCCCGCGCTCTCCCCTATTTCTTTCCCGGCAGTCCCATCCCCATGTCCAACCTCATCGTCCACGGCGGCACGCCTTTGCGCGGCCGCGTCGTCCCTTCGGCCAACAAGAACGCGGTGCTGCCGATCCTGTGCGCCACGCTGCTGACCGATCAGCCGTTGACACTGCATGGGGTGCCGGACATCACCGATGTGCGCAAGATCCTGGACATCTTCCGCACGCTGGGCAGCGACGTCCGGCTGGACGATGCGACGCGCACGCTGGCGCTGCATCACAAGAACACGGTCTTTGACGCGGCCAACCACCGGCTGCCCGAGGAGATGCGTTCGTCGATCATGCTGGTGCCGCCGCTGCTGGCGCGCTTTGGCGTGGCGCGGCTGGAGGACAACGTCAAGGGATGCACGCTGGGGGTGCGCGAGATCGATCCGCACGTGGACATCTTCCGGTCGTTTGGCGGCCAGGTGGAACGCGCCAGCGGGTCGCTGCTGGTGCGCGCGAGCGGTCCGCTCAAGCCCACGCATCATTGGCTGGACTATGCGTCCGTGACCACGACCGAAAACTTCGTGTTGTGCGCGGCCGCGGCTGAAGGCGAGTCGTCGTTGACCAATGCAGCGTCCGAGCCGCACGTGCAGGAGTTCTGCCGGTTCATGGCGATGATGGGCGCCGATATCGACGGCATCGGCACGTCGCGGCTGGTGGTGCGCGGCGGCAAGCGGCTGGGCGGCGGCGAATTCACGTTTGAAGAAGACTTCCACGAGATCACGACCTTCCTCGCGCTCGGCGCGATCACGGGCGGCGACGTGGTGGTGCGCAATCGCACGCCGGGCAATTTTCCGCTGATCGACCGCACGTTCGCCAAGTTCGGCGTGCGGATCGAGCACAAGGACGGCTGGTCCCGCGCACTGCGCGATGGGCCGCTGAAGGTGCAGACGCCGTTCACGAGCAATGTGCTGACCAAGGTCGAGGCGGCGCCCTGGCCTTACTTTCCGGTGGACCTGTTGCCGATCTTCATTGCGCTGGGCGTGTGCGCCGAGGGCAATGCGATGTTCTGGAACAAGGTCTATGACGGCGCGCTGGGCTGGACGGGCGAGCTGTCCAAATTTGGTGCGCACGTGTTCTCGTCGGACCCGCATCGCGTGGTGACGTTTGGCGGCAATCCGCTGACGCCGGGCGTGGTCGAAAGCCCCTACATCATCCGCGTGGCGATCGCGCTGTTCATGGTGGCCAGCAGCATCAAGGGACGTTCGGAGATTCGCAACGCCACGCCGATCCGACGCGCTCATCCAAGCTTTGTCGAGAACCTGCGCAGCCTAGGCGTGCAGGTCGAGTGGGCGAACGACGAGTAAGCCGAGGACTCATCAGCCGAGGCTGTAGCGACTGAGGCGATAGCGACCGAAGCTGAAGCAATCGAAGCTGAAGCAATCGAAGCTGAAGCAATCGAAGCTGAAGCAATCGAAGTCGAATCGACGGAAATAAGGGCGTCCTGGCGACGCCCTTTTTTTGCGCGCTCGCCGGCCGCCAGAGGATGCCGGCGATGCTGCCCGGAACGCTGCGCCGATTACGCGCGCGGTCAACCTGCCGCCGCCGCCACAGCAGGCGCCGATGCCGGCGCCGGCGCGATCGGCGTCAGGCCGAACCGCTTCATCGTCTCCATCATCCGGGCCTTGTCCGGCGGCCCGCCGCCGTTGATCAGCGCCGCCATCTCGCGGAAGTAATCCGCGCTGATTTCTGGCGTGTTGATTACCAGCGCCTTGGCCATGACCGCGTGCGGGTTGCTGAACGCATGGGCCACACCGGTCGGTGTCGTCATCGAATCTCCGGGGCGAAGGTCGCGCGTTTCTGCGCCGACGGTAAAACGCAGCGTGCCTTCAAGCACGTAAATCAATTCTTCGTTGTCGTGGCTATGCGGCGGCGGCACGTTCGAGCCGGGCTGCACACACAATTCAAACGCCCCCATGTGGTTACCCCGCCCGCTTGGCTGGAGATAGCGGATTTCCAGTTGGCCCACGCGGATCACTTCTTCTGCATCGAATGCTTGCGCTACGTTCATGGCATACTCCCGTGTAAAGTTACTTTACGTGCCAGTGTACAAACTTTTTACGCCATGTCCAGCAGAAAAAATAGCGCCGCATCCGAACCGCAAGCCGGCCTGCCGATGATCGGTTCGTTGCTGCGGCTGCCGCGCGAGCACGTCGTCGCGCGCATGCTGTCGACCGTCAACGCGCAGGGATTCGACGTGTCGTTGACCGAACTCGGCGTCTTCATGTATCCCGGTCCGCATGGGCGCCGGCCGATCGAGCTGGCCCGCCAATGCAATATGTCGCGCCAGGCGATGAACTACGTGCTGGCGGAACTGGAGCGGCGCGGCTATCTGCTGCGCCGGCCGGGCGCCGCGTCAAATTCGACAGAGCTGCAGCTCACGGATAAGGGCCAGCAGATGTACGTGCTGATGCGCAGTTGCGTGACCGATGTCGAACAGGAATGGAAAGACCACCTGGGCGAACAGCGCTTCAACGCGCTGCGTGAGGCCTTGCAGGATCTGTCTGCGTGGCTTGGCAAGGTGGATTGATGCCATGGAACGATGCGTCACAAAGCGCTGCGGATTTTTGATTTAAGCCGCACTGCTGACACGGAACTGAATGTTATTGTCTTGTCTTTCCGGCATGCTGGCGGGCCGCCGCCGGCATGCTTGAACGCCATTCACAAGGAGCCGCAATGAAGTTGATCCCGTCCCTGTTGCTGGGCGCAAGTGCGCTGTCGATGACCTTTGCCGCGACCGCCGCGCCGGTCACGTATGACCTTGATCCCTCGCACACGTACCCCAGCTTCGAGGCCGATCACTTCGGCGGGTTGTCGACGTGGCGCGGCAAGTTCAATAAGTCCAGCGGCGTGGTCGTGCTGGATCGCGCGGCGCGCACCGGTACGTTGGAAGTCACCGTGGACATCAAGTCGGTGGACTTCGGCCACGACGAGATGAACCAGCACGCAGTCGCGCCTGATATCTTCGATGCCGCCAAATATCCCACCGCCACGTTCAAGGGCAAGTTCACCAAGTTCGACGGCGACAAGCCGGAGGAAGCCACGGGCGATCTGACGCTGCGCGGCGTCACGCGCCAGGTGAAGCTTGATATCGACGACTTCAAGTGCATCGATCACCCGATGGTCAAGCGCGAGGTCTGCGGCGCCGACGTCTCCACGGAATTCAGCCGCAAGGACTTTGGCATGAATTTCGGGTTGGACATGGGCTTCAAGCCGGAGGTGAAGCTGAAGATCCAGGTCGAGGCCATCCGCCAGCAGTGATGCTGACATGGGCAAAGTTAAGGACCGGCACTGCCGGTCCTTTTTGTTGCGCTCGGCATGTCCTACGCTTGCCCAGCCCGAGCCCGCGCCAGGAAATCCAGCACCGCCCGGTACGATCCTTCGTTCCCCGCAGCATTGGCTGACGGCGTGCCGCCCGCATCCAGCAGCAATCCGGACATCGCGTGCGGCTTGTTGATCAGCGTGGCCGGCAG
Source organism: Achromobacter sp. UBA5777 (assembly GCF_002418565.1). Lineage (NCBI taxonomy): Bacteria > Pseudomonadati > Pseudomonadota > Betaproteobacteria > Burkholderiales > Alcaligenaceae > Achromobacter > Achromobacter sp. UBA5777. Next base: position 86,521 of record NZ_DIEJ01000313.1, read on the forward strand.
GCAGGGATAGTGGACATGGTGGCCCGCCCCGGCGCAGACGTAGTGGTTCGTGGGCAGATCAAACGCCTGACGCTGGCGCACCACCATTTCGGAATACGCGGTGCTGGGCCAGAAGCCGTCGTCCGACGCGCTCACCAGCATGACCGGACCGGGATAGTTTTCGACGGGAATGCGCGCGCGCTCGAAGGCAGAAGCATCGCGCGTGGCGCTCAGGAATGCCAGGGTCTGGCGGTACGGCGGCTCGGAGGCATAGGCGGCGTTCCAGTCGGCCGTGGCGTTGTCTTGCCACAGGTGCGGCAAGGGCTCGCCATGCCGGGTCCAGACCTGGGCATCGCGGCCCGTGCCCGGCGCGCCGGCGCTGACCACGCCGTGCATCACGGGCGACGGCACGTAGGCCACGACCGCGCTGACCAGGTCGGGGAAATGGGAGGCAACAAGCAACGATGTCTCGCCGCCCCGGCTGATGCCCGACACCGCCACGAAGCCGTCGCGCGGCTGCAGCGATTTGCGGATCCATTTCAGCGCGGCTTCGAAGTATTCGAGCGGCATGTCGTTCAGATACTTGGGCCGGCCTTCGTAATTGAAGATGCCCAGCGCCAGGCATTGATAGCCGCGGGCGGCAAACAGCGCGGCGCGGGGCGCGTTGACGCCGCCCGACGAGCCGTTCATGTAGACCACGACAGGATGCGGGCCCGGTCCCGCCGGTATGAACAATTCGCCGGACAGCGACATGCCGTCCACCTCTTCGCGTACGGACCGGTGCGTGACGCCGTCGGCCAGGAAGTCCTGGACCAACGTGGCCTCAGCCGACAACGCGCCATTCGTCGCGTGCAGGTGCACGGTCAGCGCATCGGTGCTGTCGGGCGGAAACACCACGCGGTCCATGTCCTGGCACACCATGGACCAGACGATGCCCATGGCCGACGGCTCGGCGTACGAGCCGGACACCGGGCAATCGCGCCGCAGATCCAGGCGTCCGTCGTGGCCGGCCACGAACACGGCCTCCGAGCGCCACGCCGCGCCGCACATGCGCATGCTGGCCGTGACGGTGATGAAGGCATAGGCTGGGAAGCCTTCGATGTGGATGTCGCGCTCGACGTCGATCAGCGCGCGTTCGGGCGTTACGGTGATACGGGGCTGTGTCACTGTCGTCTCCTTGCCGTCGCGGCCTTATGCCTTCAGGTCGGTCTTAGGCACGCCGTTGGCCTTGATGACCTGCGCCCACATGGCGGATTCGTCGGCGATGACCTTGTCCAGATCCGCGGACGACGTGAACTCCACGGCCACGCCCTGCTCCGCGAATTGCTGGACCAGGCTGGGATCGCGCGTGCCTTCGCGCACGGCGTGCTCCAGCGTCTTCACGACGTCGGCGGGCATGGCGGCGGGGCCGGAGATCATCATGCGGGTGTAGAGCTCGAAATCGTCGACGCCCGCTTCCTTCATCGTCGGCACATCGGGCAGGCTGGACAGCCGCTTGTCCGCGGTGACGGCCAGCACTTTCAGTTTGCCGGACTTGATGTTGGGCAGCGCCGAGGTCGGGAAGTCGAACGTGCTTTGCACGGTGCCCGCCATCAGGTCCAGCAGCGCCGGACCGCTGCCCTTGTAGGGCACGTCCTGGAATTGCGTGCCGGTCTTCGACTGGAAATGCAGCAACGCCAGATGATTGATGACGCCGCGGCCGGCATGCGCGCAGGTGATGTCGTTGGGCTTCTTCTTGGCCAGGTCAATGAACTCCTGCACGGTGTTCACACCCAGGTCAGGATGCACGATCAGCAGCATGGGCGATTTGCCCATGGACCCCAATTGCTTGAAGTCCGACGGCTGGTACGGCAGGTTGTTGTAGAGCAAGGGGTTGAGGATCATGCCGTTGGTGCCGGCAAAGCCCAGCGTGTAGCCGTCAGGCTCGGCCCGCGCCACCGCGACGGTAGCGATGATGGCCTGCCCGCCCGGGCGGTTTTCAACGACAACGTTCTGCTTGAGGGTCTTGCCCATGCGGTCGGCCAGCGCACGCGCGGCAATGTCGGTCAGCCCGCCGGGCGCAAAGCCCACCAGCAGACGCACGGGACGCGTCGGAAAGGCGTTCTGCTGGGCCCAGGCCGGGCGCGAGATCAACGGCAAGGCGGCAAGCGCGCCCAGGGCATGACGGCGGGTGAATCGCATACGGCTCTCCAGACAAAGGCAAAGGCCAACGCGCGGCCGACGGGGGCCGCGAGGCAAGACAATGAAAAGGGGAAGGACGTACAGGCCGCCGCCGATCGGCGACGGTCACAATGATCGTATGTTGTATGCAATACAACCGACGGGCTATCTAGGGATATCCCGGTAACAGCCTGGGTGATGGACGCGATACGGGGCCCGATGCGGGACCCGATGCCGAACCCGATGCGGGGACTTGATGTGGGCCGAGTCGCGGCCCGATCAAGGCCCAATCAAGGCCCAATCAAGGCCCAATCAAGGCCCGCCGATCAGGCCTTCGTCATCAGCTTTTTCCACCCTTCCAGCCCGAGCTTGTTCATCGTGTCGATGTTCTTCTCGTAGATCTCGGCGGCATCCGGGAACGACTCCACCGCGCGGTCGATGCTGTCTTCACGCAATAGATGCAGGATGGGATACGGCGAGCGGTTGGTGTAGTTCTCGATGTCGTCCGGCTGCGTGTCGGCGAACTGGAATTGCGGGTGGAAGGTGGCCACCTGCAACTCACCCACCAGACGCATGCGCTTGAGCAGACGATCGGAGAGGTCTTCGAAGTCGTTGAACTCCATGAAGTCGTCCAGCGCGTCGGGGATGATGAGCAGCGTGGTGTCGATCTTGTCGGGATCGGTTTCAGCCAGCAGCGCCAGCTCGTCCTGCAGGTCGGTCAGCACGCCCTCGGCGTCGGTGGCGTCGCTGACGGCAAAGCGGATCTGGTCCTTGACCTGCACCGCCTTGGCGAAGGGACAGAGGTTCAGGCCGATCACCGCCTGGTTCAGCCAGTGGCGGGTTTCTGCGACCACATTGGCGTAGGCGTCGGAAGTGGAAATCATGGAATCAGTCCTGGAAATAGAAAGAGCGCAAGGCCGAAGGCCCCGCGCTCTGCGTGGCAAGCGTGTAGGTCAAGCGGCCGGCATCGCGGCCATGGTCTGAGCCACGGCGGCGGTCAGCTTCTTGCCGTACGGCACGTGCAGGAATTCGTTGGGGCCGTGCGCGTTGGACTTGGGACCCAGCACGCCGCACACCATGAACTGCGCCTGCGGGAAGCCCTTTTGCAGGATGCTCATCAGCGGAATCGTGCCGCCCTGGCCGATGTAGCCGCAAGGTGCGCCGTAGTACTGCTGCGAAGCGGCGTCCAGGGCCTGCGTCAGCCACGGCACGGTGGCGGGTGCATTCCAGCCGGTGGCGGCGCCTTCGTTGGCCTTGAAGATGACTTTGGCGTTATAGGGCGCGTCGGCTTCGAGCAGTTCCTTGATTTCCTGCGAGGCGGCCACCGCGTCCACCAGCGGCGGCAGGCGCAGTGACAGCTTGAAGGCGGTGCGCGGGCGCAGCACGTTGCCCGCGCTGGACAGCGGCGGCAGGCCTTCGGCGCCGGTCACAGACAGCGTGGGGCGCCACGTGCGGTTCAGCAGCGCCTGCTCGGGTTCGGTGGTCATGGGCAGCACGAAGCCGCCGTCGGCGCCGCAGCTCCAGGGGAAACGGCGCCACACTTCGTCGCCCAGAATGCGCGCGGTGGCGCTGACCTGTTCGATGCGCTCGGCAGGGATCTCGCAATGCAGGCTTTGCGGCAGCAGGCGGCCGGTGCCGCTGTCTTCCAGGCGGTCCAGCAGGTGACGCAGGATGCGGAACGACGACGGCACGACGCCGCTGGAGTCGCCGGAGTGAACGCCTTCGTCCAGGACCTGGACTTCCAGCGTGCCGGACACCATGCCGCGCAGCGACGTGGTCATCCAGAGCTGGTCGTAATTGCCGGCGCCGGAATCCAGGCACACCACCAGGGCGACGTTGCCCAGGCGATCGCGCAGCGCGTCGACGTACGGCAGCAGGTCGTAGCTGCCGGATTCTTCACAGGTCTCGACGATGCCGACGCAGCGCGGACGCGGGATGCCCTGCTTGTCCAGCGCCATGATGGCGGTCAGCGAGGCGTACACGGCGTAGCCGTCGTCGGCGCCGCCGCGGCCGTAGAGCTTGCCGTCTTCGTACTTGGGCGTCCACGGTCCGAGCCCGGCGCGCCAGCCCGAGAATTCAGGTTGCTTGTCCAGGTGGCCGTAGAGCAGCACGGTGTCGCCGTTGTCGCTGCGGGTGGCGGGCGCGTCAAAGAAGATGACGGGCGTGCGGCCCGGCAGGCGCACCACTTCCAGCTTCAGGCCGGAGACCTTCTGCGCTTCGACCCACTGCGCCGCATCGCGCACCACGCGCTCGATGAACGCGTTCTTTTCCCAGTCGGCGTCAAAGGCCGGGCTCTTGGCGGGAACGGCGATGTAGTCGGTCAGCGCGGGGATGATCTCGTTGTCCCACTTGTCGTCCACGAAGTCCTGCAGGGCTTTGGGATCGAGGGTGGGCGGCAATGCGTCTTCGGGGATGCGTGCGTTCATGGCGCTGGCTTCCTGTGTGCGGGAAAGGGGCAAACCGCTATTTTATGCCTGCGCGGGGAAACTGGGGCTACTTGGCGGCGTACGCCTCGATGCGGCTCCACACCTCGCGGGCCAACGGCTTGGTGTTGCCGACCGACTGGTACAGCCGGATTTCCATATGGATGTCGTTGCGGGCGCCATCGGCACGGACCAGCCGGCCGTCGCGCAGGTCGGGTTCGACCAGCGTGTGCGGCAGCCAGGCCAGACCGAAGCCCTGGCGCGCCATGGCGTGCAACGCGTCGGCCAGATCGGACTCGTAGGTGGTTTGCAATAGCGGCACCTCGCACAGGCCGCGCAGTTTGTCGTGCAGGATGCGGCCCAGCGACATGCTGTCGGCGTAGGCCAGGAAAGGCACGGGCGGGTCCGAGGCCAGCTTGGGCACCGCGTACCGCGGGTGACGGCCGCCGGGCGCCACGGGCGCGCTGACGGCCACCAGCTTGTCGGCGCCCACGCGCCGGCAACGGTAATTGGGATTGTCGATCTTGGCGTACAGCGGTTCGTGGGCATGGCACAAGAGGAAATCGACCTCGCCGTCCCCCAGCATGTCCACGCCGTAATTCAGCGTCGTGGTGATCACCTTCAATTGAAACGCGGGCAGGCTGCGCTGCACGCCGGCCATCAGCCCCGGCAGCACCGAGTGCGCCAGCGTCTTGCCTGACGCGATGGTGATCTTGCGGGCGCGTTCCTGCTCGGGCTTCTGCAGCGCTTCGCGCGTCTCGTGCAGGATGTCCAGCACGTCGATGGCGGCGGCCAGCACGCTGCGGCCCGCGGCGTTCAGCGTGGACACCTGGTGGCCGCGTTCGACCAGCGGCACACCTGCCCAATCCTCAAGCGCCTTGATGCGGCGTCCGAACGCCGGGTGCGTCACGTTGCGCGACTCCGCGGCCTGAAACAGGTTGCGCGACTTCGACAGCGCGACGAAGTCTTCCAGCCATTTGGTATCCATCCGTCTTCCTCCTTCCCCTGCCCGCCCCGTGTTGCCCGGGGCTGGGCGTCTGTTTACCGATAGCTCATCGGCTGTGCCGCTTCAGCACAATGAGTGCGCATTTTGCACAAGCTAGAAACACCTTGCAACTAATATCCCCGCACCCACCCCTGGAAAACCCTATGTCAGACACTCCCGTCCTGCTCAAGTCGATCCGCAGCCATTACGTGGGCGGCGCCGAATTGGTGGCCGGCGGACTGCCGATGCAGCAGCAAAAAGTGGTCGGCAATGCGTCGCCCCGGCTCATCGACATGAACGGCGGCTACAGCGTCGGCCAGTTGTATGTGCAGGAATACCGCCTCGCCCAGCCCACGCGACCTTACCCCGTCCTGCTATGGCATGGCGGCGGCATGACCGGCGCGCAATGGGAAAGCTCGCCGGACGGCCGCGACGGCTGGCTGTGGCGCCTGCTGCAGGCCGGCTACGACGTTTTCGTGTCCGACGCGCCGGAACGCGGCCGCGCCTCGTGGGCGATGTTTCCCGAGCTCTACGATTCGGCCCCCATCTTCCGATCCAAGGAAGAAGCGTGGCGGCTGTTCCGCATCGGCCCGGCCTCGGGCTATGCGCCGGACGGCGAAACGCGCCAGGCGTATCCGGGCCAGCAGTTTCCGGTCGAGGCATTTGACACGTTTTCAAAGCAGTTCGTGCCGCGCTGGCTGACGCACGGCGACATGGCGCTGGACGCCTACCGCGCGCTGCTCGATCTCGTGGGCCCTTGCATCCTGGTCGGCCATAGCCAGGGCGGCGGCTTTGTCACGCAACTCGCGCAGGAATATGCCGCGACCGTGCGCGCCGTCGTGGCCGTCGAACCCACCGGCACCCCGGCCCAGGCCTCCTGTCAGTTGCCCCCGCAACTGCTGGTCTGGGGCGATCACTTCACCGCGGACGACACCTGGCAGCGCTATCGCGCCCAGACGGACGCCTATTGGAACGCCCTGCGCGCGGCCGGCCAACGCGCCGACGTGCTGGACCTGCCCGCTGCCGGCATCGCCGGCAACTCGCACTTCTGCATGCTGGATCGCAACAGCGACCACATTGCCGGATTGATCGTCGATTGGCTCGATCGCAGCCTCGACTAACCTTCTCGTGGAGATACAGATGACCCTGAAGAAAACCACCATCGCCCTGGCGCTCCTGACCGGCGCCACGCTGGCGGCCGGCGCTTCGGCCCAGCAGTCCGACTACCCGAGCAAGCCCATCCGCATGATCGTGCCGTTCGCCCCGGGCGGCACCGCCGACATCATCGGCCGCGTCTTCGCCGCGCAACTGGGCACCGAACTCGGCGTCACGGTGGTGGTCGAGAACAAGGCCGGCGCAGGCGGCTCGATCGGCACGCGCTACGTCGCCGATGCCGCACCTGACGGCTACACCATCCTGCTGGCCTCCTCCAGCACCCACGGCACGAACCCCGCCGTCTACAAGAACCTGACGTACGACGCGTCGCAGGACTTCACGGCCATCACGCAACTGGTCACCGTGCCCGGCGTGCTGAGCGTCACCAAGGACTTCCCCGCCGCCGACCTGAACGCGCTGATCGCGCAATCGAAGGCCAATCCGGACAAGTACACGTACGCGTCGTCCGGCGCGGGCGGCCTGGGCAACCTGGCGATGGAACTGATGAAGTCGATGACGGGTTCGCACCTGATGCACATCGCCTACCGCGGCGCGGGCCCCGCCTTCACCGATGTGATCAGCGGCCAGGTGTCGATGATCTGGGAACCGGTGCCTGCCTCGCTGCCCTACATCAAGAGCGGCCAGATCCGCCCGATCGCCATCGCCGCCGACGTGCGTTCGCCCGAACTGCCCGACACGCCGACCTTCAAGGAAGCCGGCCTGACGCGCTATGAAGCCAACGCGTGGAACGGCCTGCTGGCCCCGAAGAACCTGCCGGAAGCCGTGAAGACCAAGCTGCACGACGCCTCGGTCAAGGCGCTGAACACGCCGGAAGTGAAGGCCAAGATGGCCAGCCTGGGCGGCACCGTGGTGGCCGGCTCGTCGGACGCCTTCCAGCAAGTGATCGCCAGCGACGTGAAGAAGTGGAAGAACGTCGCCAACGACGCCAAGATCCAGCTCGACCAGTAATGCAAAAGGCCCCGGCGCGTTGCGTCGGGGCCTTGCGTGGTACATGCAAGCCGGCCTTCGGGGCCGGCTTTTTATTGGCGCGTAACTTTGGCGGGCGGAATCAGGCGCCGATGAGCGCCGGTTCAGCGCCGCGGTTGTCCAGCGCGGGAGCTTCAGCGTCGATCACCCGGCCGGATTGCAGCTTGAACACCGCAACCGCGTCGCGCAGGCGCTGGGCCTGCGTTTCCAGCGATGCGGCCGAGGCCGCGGCCTCTTCGACCAGCGCCGCGTTCTGCTGCGTCACGCTGTCCATCTGCGACACGGCCTGGTTCACCTGCTCGATGCCCTGCGACTGCTCTTCGGACGCGCTGGAGATCTCATTGATGATGTCCGCCACGCGGCGCACCGACGTCACGATCTCCTGCATGGTGGCGCCCGCGGCCTCCACCTGGTCCGAACCCACCGAGACCTTCTGCACGGAGTCGTCGATCAGGCCCTTGATCTCCTTGGCGGCGGCAGCGCTGCGTTGCGCCAGCGCGCGCACTTCGCTGGCCACCACGGCGAAACCCTTGCCCTGTTCGCCGGCGCGTGCGGCTTCGACCGCCGCATTCAGCGCCAGGATGTTGGTCTGGAAGGCAATGCCGTCGATCACGCCGACGATGTCGGAGATGCGGTGCGAGCTGTCGGCAATGCCGCGCATCGTGCCCACCACGTCGCCGACGGCCTGGCCGCCGCGCGTGGCCACTTCCGATGCCGCCATCGCCAGTTGCGCCGCGCTGCGCGAGCTGTCGGCGTTGTTCTTCACGGTGGAGGACAGTTCGTCCATGCTGGCAGCGGTTTCTTCCAGCGAGGCGGCCTGCTGCTCGGTGCGCGAGGACAGATCGATGTTGCCCGCGGCGATTTCGCGCGAGCCGGTGTGGATCTCTTCAACACCCAGGCGCACGGCCGACACCGTGCGCGCCAGGCTGTCCTGCATGCGCTTGACGGCGCCATACAGAATGCCGATCTCGTTGTTGCCGCGCTGCTCGATGCGGTTGGTCAGGTCGCCGCTGGCAATGCGGTCGAACAGGCGCCCGGCTTCATGCAGCGGACGGAAAACGGCGCGGCCGAAGACCACATACAGGCCCACGACGAGCGCCGCCACCACGACCAGAAGACAGATCAGAAACACGATGGCGGTATTGATGCGCGCGGCGGAATCGCGCGCCACGCGCTGGCCGACTTCGTCGGCAAAGTCCACGTATTGCTGGTTGGCCTGGGTGAACTTGGTGCCCAGCGGGCTGACCTTTTCCTGATTGATGCGGCCGGCCTCCTTGGCGTCGCCGGCGCGAATGGCGGCGATCATGGGACCGATAGCCTCGCGCACGTAGACGTCGTAGGCGGCCAGCGCGGCCTCGAACAGAGGCTTGCCCTGCGGCGACGTTTCCGGCAGCTTGCGCGCGGCTTCGATCTGACCGGTGGCCTTGGTGACATAGCTGTCCATGCGCTGCATGTTGCTGGCCGTCGTGTCCAGGCTCTTGCCTTCCAGCAGCGCGCTGTGCGCCGCCAGCAGCACCACGCGGGCGCGCAGCAGGTCCGACGCCGCGTCGTCCAGCGAATTGGCGCGGACCAGGTTGGTGTCCAGCATCACCTCGATCGAGGTGCGGTTGGATGTCAGTTGCTGGTAAACCGCGATGCCGGTCACCAGAAAGAGTGCAAAGAAGACGGCCAAGGCGGTCGTCAGGATTGCGCGGATACTTAAATTCTTGAACATTGAAAGCCACTCCGGGGGTTGCGTAACGCTTTCCCCTTAACGGCGCAATGCAATGAAAAGTTAAATATTTCACGGGGTTACATGCGTTGAGCGGACCGCGTGGCGGGCGGCTTGTGGGCCTGACGCCAGCGCCCCACTTCTTTGGCTGCGGAATCATCGCCGCCGCGGCAAGCCGTCAACGCAAAACCGCCGCGGACGTGCCGCGGCGGGTTCGGTGGCCAGGGATTTCGGGGCTTAGCCCGAAACGCTTACTTCAGCCAGGCGCGCGCGTTGCGGAAGATGCGCATCCACGGGCTGAACGCACCGCCCGAGTCCGCGTTGCCCCACTTCTCGGGCGCCCACGACATCATGACGTTGCGGGTGACGCGTTCCGGGTGCGGCATCATCACCGTGAAGCGGCCGTCGGCCGTGGTGACCGAGGTCAGGCCGTCCGGGCTGCCGTTCGGGTTGAACGGATAGGCTTCGGTGGCTTGGCCGTAGTTGTCGATGAAGCGCGCGCCGGCCAGCACGCGGCTGGCGTCGCCCTGCTGCGAGAAGTCGGCAAAGCCTTCACCGTGGGCCACGGCGACCGGCACGCGGGCGCCTTCCATGCCGGCAAAGAAGATGGATGGCGACTTGGCGATTTCCACCATCGACAGACGGGCTTCGTACTTTTCGGACTGGTTGCGCGTGAAGCGCGGCCAGTGCTCGGCGCCCGGGATCATGGGCGCCAGCGCGGCCATCATCTGGCAGCCGTTGCAAACGCCCAGCGCGAAGGTGTCGGGCCGCGCGAAGTACGCGGCGAACTGGTCGGACAGCTTGCTGTTGAAGCGGATGGTGCGCGCCCAGCCTTCGCCGGCGCCCAGCACGTCGCCGTAGCTGAAGCCGCCGACAGCGACCAGGCCTTGCATCTGGGCCAGGTCCAGTCGGCCGGACAGGAGGTCGGTCATGTGGACGTCGATGGCCTCGAAGCCCGAGGTGTCGAAGGCCCAGGCCATTTCGACCTGGCTGTTGCAGCCCTGCTCGCGCAGGATGGCCACGCGCGGGCGCTTGCCGGTGTTGATGAACGGTGCGGCCACGTCCTCTTGCGGGTCGAAGGCGACGGTCGGGCTCATGCCCGGATCCTTGGTGTCGTTCCAGACGTCCAGTTCAGCCTGGGCGCACGCGGGGTTGTCGCGGCGCGCCATGATGCGGTGCGAGACTTCGGACCACGCGCGCCCCAGATCGGCACGCGGCTGGCCCCAGACTTTGCGGCCGTCGCGGTAGAACTCGACTTCGTCGGCGCCATTCAGGCCGCCGATGACGTGCGAGTGGGCCGACAGGCCGGCGCCGCGCAGGACCTGCATGACGGCGTCGCGCTGCGAGGCCGGCACCTGGATGACCGCGCCCGCTTCTTCCGAGAACAGGGCCTTCAGGGTCAGTTCGTCGCGCTGCACCGCGACCTGTTCCGGACGGATCTTGTAGTCGCCCCAATCGGCAGACTGCGGGTCGAAGGTCAGCATGTCCAGGTTGACCGAGATGCCGGTGCGGCCGGCAAAGGCCATTTCGACCAGCGTGGCGAACAGGCCGCCATCGGAACGGTCGTGATAGGACAGGATGGTGCCGGCTTCGGCCAGCGTGCGGATGGTGACGAAGAAGGCGCGCAGGTCTTGCGGCGCGTCGATGTCCGGCACGGTCTGGCCGACCTGGTTGTAGGTCTGCGCCAGGATCGAGCCGCCCATGCGGTGACGGCCACGGCCCAGGTCGATCAGGATCAGGACGCTGTCGCCGGCGTCGGTGCGCAATTGCGGCGTCAGGCTGGCGCGGACATCAGCAACGGGTGCGAACGCCGTGATGATCAGTGACACGGGCGCCACGACCTGGCGTTGCTCGCCGTCCTGTTCCCAGGAGGTCTTCATGGACAGCGAGTCCTTGCCGACCGGGATGGACAGGCCGGTGGCCTGGCACAGTTCGCTGACGGCGGACACGGTGTCGTACAGCGCGGCATCCTGGCCGGCCACACCGCAGGCGGCCATCCAGTTGGCCGACAGCTTGATGTCTTCAAGGCGCGCCACGTCGGCGGCGGCCAGGTTGGTCAGGGCTTCGGCCACGGCCATGCGGCCCGAGGCCGGGGCGTCCAGCATGGCGATCGGAGTGCGTTCGCCCATCGACATGGCTTCGCCGCGGAAGCCTTCGTAGTCGGCCAGCGTGACGGCGCAGTCGGCAACCGGCACCTGCCACGGGCCGACCATCTGGTCGCGGCTGGACAGACCGCCAACGGTGCGGTCGCCGATGGTGATGAGGAAGGACTTGTTGGCCACGGTGGGGTGGCGCAGCACGCGGTAGGCGGCTTCGGTCAGGTCGATGCCGGCCAGATCCAGCGGCTCGGACACGCCGGGCAGGCGCGTCACGTCGCGGGTCATGCGCGGCGGCTTGCCCAGGATGACGTCGATGGGCACGTCCACAGGGCGCACTTCGGCGTCGCCTTGCGGGCGGATCGTGTCCAGGCCGGGCAGGCCTTCGCCGTCCACCACGCGCAGCTGCCGCTCTTCGGTGGCCACGCCCACCACTGCGTACGGGCAGCGTTCGCGGCGGGCGATGGCGTCAAAGCGTTCCAGGTCTTGCGGCAGGATCGACAGGACGTAGCGTTCCTGCGATTCGTTGCTCCAGATTTCGGCGGGCGACAGGCCCGATTCTTCGAGCGGCACGCGCTTCAGGTCGAAGATGGCGCCGCGGCCGGCGTCGTTGACCAGTTCGGGGAATGCGTTGGACAGGCCGCCCGCACCGACGTCGTGGATCGCGATGATGGGGTTGTTCTCGGCCTGCTGCCAGCAGCGGTCGATGACCTCCTGGGCGCGGCGTTCGATTTCGGGGTTGCCGCGCTGGACGGAGTCGAAGTCCAGTTCAGCCGAGTTGCTGCCCATGCTGATGCTGGAGGCAGCGCCGCCGCCCATGCCGATGCGGAAGCCCGGGCCGCCCAGTTGAATCAGCAGCGCGCCGGGGGGAATCACATCCTTGTGCGTGAGGCCGGCGTCGATGCTGCCGAGGCCGCCCGCGATCATGATGGGCTTGTGATAGCCCCAGCGCGTGCCGCCAGCGGTCTGCTCGAACGAGCGGAAGTAGCCCAGCAGGTTTGGACGGCCAAATTCGTTGTTAAACGCGGCGCCGCCGATGGGGCCGTCGATCATGATGGACAGCGGCGAAGCGATGCGATCGGGCAGACCGTGGTGGTCGGCTTCCCAGGGTTGCAGCGCGTCGTCAAAGCGCAGGTGCGACACGGTGAAACCCGTGAGGCCCGCCTTGGGCTTGGAGCCGCGGCCGGTGGCGCCTTCGTCGCGGATCTCGCCGCCGTTGCCGGTGGACGCGCCGGGGAATGGGGCAATCGCGGTCGGGTGATTATGCGTTTCCACCTTCATGAGCGTGTGCACGGTGGTGTCGCGGCGGATGTACTTGGCGCTGTCGGCGCCCTCGCCTGCCAGGCCCGGCACGCCGGCCTGGAAGCGCTGCGCGGGGCCGCCTTCCATGATGGCGGCGTTGTCCGAGTAGGCGACGACGGTGCCTTGCGGCTGCGCCTTGTGCGTGGCGCGGATCATGCCGAACAGCGTGTTGGGCTGCGACTGGCCGTCGATGACCCATTCGGCGTTGAAGATCTTGTGGCGGCAATGTTCGCTGTTGGCCTGCGCGAACATCATCAGTTCGACGTCGGTGGGATCGCGGCCCAGGTCGGTGAAGGACTTGGCCAGGTATTCGATCTCGTCGTCGGACAGGGCCAGGCCCAGCGTGGTGTTGGCTTCGACCAGGGCATCGGCGCCGCGCGTCTGGACGTCGACCGTGCGCATGGGCTTGCCGGCCAGCGGCTGGAACAGCGCCTGGCCGTCGAAGCTGGCATCAACCACGGTTTCGGTCATGCGGTCGTGCAGACAGTCGGCCGCGCGCGCCAGCATGGCTTCGTCGAGCGACTTGGCGCCGAGCAGACCACGTTCGGGCGTAATGACGTAGCGCACGCCGCGTTCAATGCGATGCACCGAAGACAGGCCGCAGTTGTGGGCGATGTCGGTGGCCTTGCTGGCCCAGGGGGAAATCGTGCCCAGGCGCGGGATCACCAGCAGAGACACGCTCTTGGCGGGCGCGTCACCCGTGGCGGGCGTACCGTAGTCGAGCAGTTGCGTCAGTTGCTGCTGCTGTTCGGCCGTCAGGGCGGCGTCGGTGCTGACGAAGTGCTCGTAGCGGGCGGATATGTCGGCCACCGGCAGGCCGGCTTCCTTCAATTGCGCCAGAAGGCGATCACGTCGAAAGGAGGACAGGACGGAGGAACCAGGCAGATGCTGAACTAGGGACACGATGCGGGCGCCGTATAAAGAGGGGTGCAAAGCAGGGATTTTACCCGTTTAAGGGGTTTTCCCGGAGCCGAAGTTCACGGCGGGTTCCAGCGGTCCGATTTGGCCATTGTTACAAAAGAATTCTGCAGGCCGCGCACTGGCATGGTGCAAAGCAATATCGACCGCGCCACGGGACGGAAAGCGGCCCTTTTGCCCTCCCGGCGGCGTCCCCGCACCGCCACGTTGATGCGGCGCAGCATGTTGCTTCGACCCCGCATTGCGGGAAAACACGAAGACCTGCCCCGCCAGCGCGACGGTAGGATGCAGCGACCCTTCCAACAAGAAAAGCGCCTTCCCCGCGCCCGCTGGCCGCTGCCTCAAATGTCCCGCCCAGAAGCCCCCGCCGAGCCCGTAGAACCGATCATCCCCGTAGAAGCAGATCCCGCCGTGAAGGTGCCGCTGGCCGTCGAGGACTGGCTGGCCGTGATCCTGCTGGCAACGTTGGCCATCATTACTTTTCTGAACGTGCTGGTGCGCTACTTCACCGACCAGTCGTTCGCCTGGACGGAAGAGATTTCCGTGTTCCTCTTGATCGTGCTGACAATGGCGGGCGGCAGCGTGGCGTTCGTGCGCAATCATCACATCCGCATCGAGATCCTGGCGGACTCGGGATCGCCGCGCCGCCAGCGCATCATGGCGCTGATCTCGAACGGCTGCGTGCTGGGGTTCTTCGTGTTGCTGACCGTGCTGTCGGTCAAGCTGGTTTATGACGAATACATCTACGAGGAAACCTCGCCGGCCATCGGTGTGCCGACCTGGTGGTATTCGATCTGGCTGCCGGTCATGGCCGCCGCGATTTCGTTGCGCACGCTCGGCACCCTGCGACGCCTGGCGCGCGCCCCGGGCCAGGAAGCCCAGCGATGATCGCCGCCATTCTCTTTACCGTCTTCATCGTCCTGATGATCATCGGCGTGCCCGTCGGGGTGGCGCTGGGCATTGGCGGCACGGTGGCGATCGTGCTGACCAACCTGGACACCCCCTGGTATGGCCTGCTGACGGTGCCGCAGAACTTCTATGCCGGGCTGGCCAAATATCCCCTGCTGGCGATTCCGATGTTCGTGCTGGTCGGCTCCATCTTCGACCGCTCGGGCGTGGCCAAGCGGCTGGTGGACTTTGCGATCGCCATCGTCGGACGCGGTCCGGGCATGCTGCCGCTGGTGTCGATTGCGGTGGCGATGTTTCTGGGCGGCATCTCAGGCTCGGGACCGGCCTGCGCCGCGGCCGTGGGCGCGGTGATGATCACCGCGATGTCGCGCGCCGGCTATCCGGGATCGTTCTCGGCGTCCGTGGTGGCCGCCGGCGCCGCCACCGACATCCTGATCCCGCCATCCGTGGCCTTCATCATCTATTCCGTGCTGGTGCCGGGCGCATCGGTGCCCGCGCTGTTTGCCGCCGGCATGATCCCGGGCATCCTGGCCGGCTTCGCGCTGATCATTCCCGCCGTGTGGCTGAGCCGCAAATACAAGATGGGCGCGCTGGAAGCGCACCTGCCCCGCCCGCCGTTCTGGAAGAGCCTGCGCGAAGCGTCGTGGGGGCTGGCGGCGCCCGTGCTGATTTTGGGCGGCATGCGGATGGGCTGGTTCACACCGACCGAGGCCGCCGTCGTCGCGGTGTTCTATGGCCTGTTCGTGGGCGGCTTCATCCACCGCACCATCAAGTTCCGCGACCTGTACAAAATCCTGCGCGAAGCCGCCGAGCTGTCCGCCGTGATCATGCTGGTGGTGACGCTGGCCGGGATCTTTGCGTGGGCCCTGTCGACGCTGAGCGTGATCGACCCGATCACGCATGCCATCGTCAATTCCGGTCTGGGCGAATGGGGCGTGCTGGCGCTGCTGATCCTGCTGCTGATGACCGTGGGCATGTTCCTGGACGGCATCTCGATCTTTCTGATCTTCGTGCCGCTGCTCATGCCGATCGCCAATGCCTACGGCTGGGATCCGGTGTGGTTTGGCGTGATTCTGACCTTGAAGGTGGCGCTGGGCCAGTTCACCCCGCCGCTGGCCGTGAACCTGATGGTGTCGTGCCGCATCGCGCGCGTGCCGATGGAATCGACCGTGCGCTGGGTGGTGTGGCTGCTGGGCGCGATGTTCATGGTGCTGGTCGCGGTGCTGGTGTTTCCCGAACTGGCGCTGTGGCTGCCGCGCAAGCTGGGTTATTGAGAGAGGCTGGACGGGGCCGGCCCGGCAAGGGTTCCCGGCCATGGATGACAACAACAGAAAGACTCGCAGAGAGAGGAGACGCAACATGAAATTCCGCAACCTGATCGGCGCAGCGCTGTGCGCGGCGGCCGTCGTGGGCATGGCGCCCGCGCATGCGCAGAACTACAAGCCCGAGTACAAGCTCTCCATCGTCGTGGGCACCACCTTCCCGTGGGGTCAGGGCGCCGAGATCTGGTCGAACCTGGTGCGCGAGCGCACCGAAGGCCGCATCAACATCAAGGTCTACCCCGGCACCTCGCTGGTCCAGGGCGACCAGACCCGCGAGTTCACGGCGATCCGCCAGGGCGTGATCGACATGGCCGTGGGCTCGACCATCAACTGGTCGCCGCAGGTCAAGCAGCTGAACCTGTTCTCCCTGCCCTTCCTGATGCCCGACTACGCCGCCATCGACGCGCTGGTGCAGGGCGACGTGGGCAAGGACATGTTCAAGCTCATCGAAAAGGCCGGCGTGGTGCCGCTGGCCTGGGGCGAAAACGGCTACCGCCAGGTCAGCAACTCCAAGCGCGAGATCAAGCGGCCCGAGGACATGAAGGGCATGAAGCTGCGCGTGGTCGGGTCGCCGCTGTACATCGACACGTTCACCGCACTGGGCGCCAATCCCACGCAGATGAGCTGGGCGGACGCGCAACCCGCGCTGGCCAGCGGTGCGGTCGACGGCCAGGAGAATCCGCTGTCGATCTACACGGGCTCCAAGCTCTACACCGTGGGTCAGAAGTACCTGACGCTGTGGAACTACGTAGCCGATCCGCTGATCTTCGTGGTCAACCGCGAAGTCTGGAATTCCTGGTCGGAAAAGGACCGCGACATCGTGCGCCAGGCTGCGCTGGACGCCGGCAAGCAGCAGATCGTGATTGCGCGCAAGGGCGTTACGCCAGAAGACCCGTCGCTGCTCAAGGAAATTGCTGGTCACGGCGTGACGGTGACGACGCTGTCGCAGGCCGATCACGATGCGTTCGTGAAGGCCACCAAGCCGGTCTATGAAAAGTGGAAGAAGCAGATCGGCGAGGACCTGGTCAACAAGGCCGAAAAGTCGATCGCTGACCGCAAGAAGTAACCCGCAAGAAGCAAACCGCGAAAGTTTCGCAGCAAGCCCCAGGGGAACCGGCGGCGCAAGCCGCCAACCGAGGCAGGGACGCTAGAATCCCGCCCACCAAACGGGCGCCGGCCACAAACCGGCGCCCGTTATCTTTTGGGGTGTCTGACTGCCGCCCTATTCCGGATAGCTGACTTCCAGAATATCCAGCTCATCAATGCCGGCCGGCGTGCGCAGCACCACCGTGTCGCCTTCCCGCGCCTTGATCAGCGCCCGCGCGACTGGCGAGATCCAGCTGATCTTGCCAGCCAGGGGCTCGGCTTCGTCCACGCCGACGATGGTGACGGTGTGCTCCTCGCCAGCCTTGTCCACGTAGACGACCGTGGCGCCGAAGAAAGCCTGGTCGCGGTTGGGTTGGGCCTTGGGGTCCACGACCTCGGCAATGTCCAGCCGCTTGGTCAGAAAGCGCATGCGGCGGTCGATCTCGCGCAGGCGCTTCTTGCCGTAAAGATAGTCGCCGTTTTCCGAGCGGTCGCCGTTGGATGCGGCCCACGACACCACCTGCACGACGGCCGGACGTTCCACATTCATAAGCTGCGTCAGCTCGCCGCGCAGGCGCTCGTAACCCTCGGGCGTCATGTAATTCTTGGTGCCGGCCGGCAACGCTTGGGCCTGCGGCAGATCGTCGTCGTCCTCGTGGTCGGACTCTTTAACAAAGGCTTTATTCATGGCGGTTGCATCGCGATGGCGCGATCACTGTCGAAGCTTTCGGAATGAGCGGCGTGGGCCGCCCGCGTCAGAACCAGTCGTGCCAGACCGGCTTCAGGTCGGAGGGCAGCGGCGGCAGTTGGCCCAGGTCCATCCGGCTTTCCTTGGGACTGTGGAAGTCCGAGCCGCGCGAGGCCAGAAAGCCGTAGCGGCGCGCGACCTCGGCGTACTGGCGGGCTTCTTCCACGGTGTGGCTGCCCGTGTTGACCTCGATGCCCACGCCGCCCAACTGCAGGAATTCGTCGAACAGCGCGGCAAACTGCAGGGGCGTGTACTTATAGCGGCCCGGGTGGGCGATGACGGCCTGGCCGCCCGCGCCGCGGATCCAGCCCACGGCGTCGGCCAGGGTGGCCCATTGCATGGGCACATGGCCGGGGCAGTCGTCGCCCAGATGCTTGTTGAAAACGGTTTGCACGTCGGGGCAATAACCGGCTTGCACCAGGTATCGCGCAAAGTGCGTGCGGCTGATCAGTTCGGGATTGCCGGCAAACGGCAGCGCGCCTTCGTAGGCGCCGGGCATGCCCATGTCTGCCAGGCGGTCGCCGATGCGCTTGGCGCGGGCTGCGCGTCCCGAGCGGGTCTTGCGCAGGCCTTCGACCAGCGCCGCGTTCGTGGGATCAAACCGCAGACCGACGATGTGCACGGTCAGGCCGGCCCAGGTGACAGAGACTTCGACGCCGGTGGCAAAGCGCATGCCCAGCTCTTGCGCCGCGGCGGAGGCTTCGGCGATGCCGCCCACTTCGTCGTGATCGGTCAGTGCCCAGACATCGACGCCATTGGCGAACGCCCGCTGCGCCACGTCCCGGGGCGCGAGCGCGCCGTCCGAAACGGTGGAATGGCAGTGCAGGTCGATGTTCAGGGTGGGCGATTTCATCCGGCTATTGTAGAGAAGGCCCGGCGGCGCGCCTAGCGCGGTGCCGTCCCCACATTGCCGCCTGGCCGGTCAGGACAGCAGGAATTCCGCCACCGGGTTCACCTGATCGTCCGCGATCAGCGTGGGCGCGTGTCCCACCCCAGGCACCTCAAGCGCCTGTGCCCGCGGATTGCGCTGGCGCATTTCTTCGACGGTGGCGCGCGTCAGCAGGTCGGACAGTTCGCCGCGCACAATCAGGATCGGGCAGTCCAGCGCGTCATACGACCGCCACAGGATCTGCTCGCCTGCCGCCAGCTCTTCGGGCGTCTGGGCCGCCAGCGCCTGGGCGATTGCCAGGTCGTAGTGCTTGACCCACTTGCCGCCCTGCGCCGGGTACAGGTATTTGGCCAGCTCGGCCCATTGGGCGTCGGTGTGCGGACCGAAGGTTTCCGAATTGGCGCGCATCGTCGCCACGGCTTCTTCGAACGTGGCGAATTCACCAGGCGCGCCCACGTACTGGCCGATACGCGACAGGGCGCCGTTTTCCAGACGCGGGCCCACGTCGTTGAGCACCAGTTTGTCCAGGCGCAGCCCCTGGTCGGGCGGCAGCATGCCGGCATGCGGGCGCATCGCCAGCATGGCCTTGGCGAATGCAGCGGCGCCTGACAACGCCATGCCGATCAACCCGCCCATCGACGTGCCGACCCACGACAGGCTGGCCGGGCGCAGGCGCGCGATGAGCGTCACCATGTCGGACACGTACTGCGGCACGGTGTAGAACGCCGGATTGACCAGCCAATCCGACCGGCCGCGGCCGACCACGTCGGGGCAGACCACGCGGTAGGTGCCCGCCAGCCGGCGCGCCAGCGCGTCAAAGTCGCGCCCGCTGCGGGTCAGGCCATGCACGCAGAGCAGCACGCGGTCATTGGCGGGATCGCCCCATTCCCAATAGGCCATGCGGTGCAGGCCCGCCGGGCTGGCGCACGTGACGAATTCCAAACGGGGTTCCAGGCTGGCATCCACTTCGATAGGCTCCACGATCGGCGCGCGCCGGCACGGCTGCGCCATTTGGCCGCTATCTTATCGGTTATGCAACGCCGGTGCGGCCTGCTCTGGACTATCCCGGCGGTCGTGGCTACGATCCTTGCATCCTCCGAGCGCCGCCGCTCGCCCGGCCCGCCGCGCATTGCCGTTGGCTATGGGCCCGATGCAATCATTAAATTGGAGTTGCACACCTTTCAAGGCGCACAGTAAAAAGCTTCAGGCATTGCCAGATCAGTCATCCCAAAATTGATATGGAGTCCGTATGCAGCAAAGCAGTCCCATCACTCCGCTGACCGAGCAGCCTGCCGGTCAAACCAGCGTCATTTCCCCTCCCCCCGCCCCCCCAAAAATCCTGCAGGACCTGATGGCGCGCGCCGACGTGCAGATCAACGGTTCGCGGCCATGGGACATGCAGGTGCATGACAAGCATATGTACGAGCGGGTGTTCGCCAGCTGGTCGTTGGGGCTGGGCGAGTCGTACATGGACGGCGAGTGGGACTGCGACCAATTGGACGAGCTCTTCACCCGCCTGCTGCGTGCCGACATGGGATCGGCGGCGCTGGGCGTGGCGCGCATCAAGCTGATCGCCGAGCACCTGCGCCACAAGCTGTTCAATCTTCAGTCCAAGCATCGGGCGTTTGAAGTCGGTGAGCAGCATTACGACGCGGGCAACGACGTGTTCGAGGCGATGCTGGACAGCCGCATGATCTACTCCTGCGCGTATTGGGAACACGCCCAGACGCTGGAGGAGGCGCAGGTCGCCAAGCTGGACATGATCTGCCGCAAGCTGCAATTGAAGGAAGGCGAGACGCTCCTGGACATCGGCTGCGGCTGGGGCGGACTGGCCAAGTTCGCGGCCGAGCGCTACGGCGTCAAGGTCACCGGCGTGACCGTATCCAAGGAGCAACTGGCCCTGGCGCAGGAACGCGTCAAAGGCCTGCCCGTAGAGCTGCTGCTGCAGGACTACCGCGATCTGCAAGGCCGCTTCGACAAGGTGGTGTCGGTCGGGATGTTCGAGCACGTCGGGCCGAAGAACTACGACACGTACTTCACCAACGTGCAGCGGTTGATGGCGCCCGAGGGCATTTTCCTGCTGCACACCATCGGTATCGCAGCCACCAGCCAAAGCACCGATCCGTGGATCGACCGCTACGTGTTTCCCAACGGCAAGCTGCCGTCGGCGCGCGAAATCGCAACGGCCGTCGAAGGCCGGTTCATCGTCGAGGACTGGCACAACTTCGGGGCGGACTACGACCGCACGCTGATGGCATGGTGGGACCGCTTCGAGCAGGCCTGGCCCTCGCTGGAGTCGCGATACGGCACCCGGTTTTATCGGATGTGGAAGTACTACCTGATGTGCTGCGCGGGCTTTTTCCGATCGCGCGAAGGGCAGCTCTGGCAGGTGATCCTGACGCATCCGCAGCGCAAGGAGACGTACCGGTCGCTGCGTTAAACCCGCCCTATTCGCGCGTGTCCAGGCAAGCCGCCCCCAACCGGGCGGCTTGTTGTCATTGGCGGACGGCTATCGCGCCGCCGCCGCCTCTTCCCGGATCATGTCCGCCGCGCGCTCCGCAATCATGATCGTCGGCGAATTGGTGTTGCCCGAGGTGATGCGCGGCATGATCGACGCGTCGGCGATGCGCAGGCCTTGCAGCCCATGCACGCGCAGCCGCGCGTCCACCACCGCGCCGCTGTCGGCGTCCCGGCCCATCGCGCAGGTGCCCACCGGGTGGAAGATGGTGGTGCCGATCTTGCCCGCCGCCTGGCGCAATTCTTCTTCGGTCTGGAATGCCGGTCCCGGCAGCCATTCGTCCGGCCGGTAATGTTGCAAGGCGGGCGCGGCGGCAATGCGGCGCACCAGGCGAATAGAATCCGCAGCCACGCGCAGGTCTTCGTCGGTGCTGAGATAGTTGGGGCGGATGACGGGGGCTTCGCAGCCCTTCTGCCCCGCTGGTCCTTGCGCGTGCACGCTGCCGCGCGACGTGGGGCGCAGGTTGCAGACGCTGGCGGTGAAGGCGTCGAAACCATGCAGGGGTTCGCCGAATGCGCCCAACGACAGCGGCTGTACGTGGAATTCGACGTTGGCGCGGTCCTGGCCGGGATCGGATTTGGCGAACAGGCCCAATTGCGACGGCGCCATGCTCATCGGACCGCTGCGGCTCACCAGATACTCCAGCCCGATGCCCGCCCTGCCCAGCCACGTGGACGCGATCCGGTTCAGCGTCTTGACGCCGTTCACCTTGATGATGACGCGCAATTGCAGATGGTCCTGCAGGTTCTCGCCTACGCCGGGCAAGGCGTGGCGCAGCGTGATGCCGGCTTCGCGCAGGCGGGCGGGCTCGCCGATGCCGGAGACTTCCAGGAGGTGCGGCGAGTTCACCGCGCCGGCCGCCAGCACCACTTCGCGCCGCGCGCGCAGCGACGTCGCGCGGCCGTTCTGGTTGACGCGCACGCCGACGCAGTGCTTTCCATCAAATTCAAGCTGTTCGGCCAGCGCGCCAGTCATCACATGCAGGTTCGGGCGCTTGCGCACCGGCCGCAGGAACGCCTTGGACGTATTCCAGCGCCAGCCGCTGCGCTGGTTGACCTCGAAATAGCCGCTCCCGAAGTTGTCGCCGCGGTTGAAATCCTGCACGCGCGGGATGCCTTCCTGCTCGGCCGCCGAAGCGAAGGCTTCAAGGATGTCCCAGCGCAAGCGCTGCGACTCCACGCGCCATTCACCGCCCGCGCCGTGGAATTCGTCGGCGCCCCGGTGATAGTCCTCGCTGCGCTTGAAGACCGGCAGCACCTGATCCCAGCTCCAGGCCGCGTCGCCCGACAGCGCGGCCCAGTCCTCGTAGTCCTGCTTCTGACCGCGCATGTAGATCATGCCGTTGATGGACGAGCATCCGCCCAGCACGCGGCCTCGCGGATAGATAAGCGAGCGCCCGCCCAGCCCCGGCTCTTCGGCGGTTCGGTACATCCAGTCCGTGCGCGGGTTGCCGATGCAGTGCAAGTAACCGACGGGGATGTGAATCCAGTGATAGTTGTCGCGCCCGCCGGCTTCCAGCAGCAGCACCCGCACGGCAGGGTCGCGGCTCAGGCGGTTGGCTAGCACGCAGCCGGCCGACCCCGCGCCCACGATGATGTAGTCGTATGTCTCCATAAGCTCTTCTTATCAAGTCGCGGGTCCGAATCGGACGCCGGCGCGGTGAGCCGCCCCGGCTGCAACGTTGAACGCGCGCCGGGAATCTGGCAAGACTCTGGCGCAGGACGGGGCGGCTGTCCAATGAAATGTTGAAAAGGGGGTTATTAGCGTCTCTAATAATGCTCGGCTGATTTCAGACTCGGTTCGAGGCGTCTGATACCCGCAAATCCCATTTCCGGAAACGCCCATGGACCTGAAGCACATCCGCACATTTGCCGCCGTTGCACGGGAAGGCAACCTGACGCGCGCGGCCGAGCATCTGCATTTGACGCAGCCTGCGCTCAGTCTGCAGCTCAAGAACTTCCAGGAATCGCTGGACCTGACGCTTTTTGCGCGAACGGCGCAGGGGTTGGCGCCTAACGCGGATGGACGGGCGCTGTTGCCGTCGGCGCAGCGGGTGTTGGACGCGCTGGACGACTTTCAGCGCGCTATCGGCGCGCTGCGGGACACCGTTCAGGGCGAATTGCGCATGGGGACGATCCTGGACCCGGAATTCCTGCGGCTGGGCGCCACGCTGCAGTATCTGGTCGAGCATTACCCGAAGATCCGCCCCACCCTTCGGCACGGCATGTCGGGATCGGTCGGCCGGCAAGTGCGCGCCGGAGAATTGGACGTGGGGTTCTTTCTGGGGCCACACGCCCGGGACGGCAGCCAGCCCTCCGGCCTGCACGCCCAACCGCTGGCTTCCTTTTCCTACTATGTCGTCGCTCCCAAAAGCTGGAGCGCACAGGTCGCGGGCCGGGGCTGGGCGGAGATCGCGGCACTGCCGTGGATCTGGACCCCGCCGGATTCGGTCCACCACCGCCTGCTGTCCGACAAGTTCGACGCGCTGGGCATTACGCCGCACGCGGTGGCCGAGGTGGATCAGGAGGCGTCGATGCTGGACCTCGTCCGCTCGGGCGTGGGCCTGTCCCTCGCGCGCGACGCCATCGCGCTGCGCGAATCGCAATCCAGCGGCCTGCAGCTCGTGAAAGGCCTGTCGATCCAGGCGGAGCTGTCGTTCATCACCCAGGCGGCGCGGCGCGACGATCCGCTCGTAGCGGCCGCCTTCGCAGCGGTGCAGGCGGCATTCGCCTGATTCGGCTGTCCGCCGCCGAACCGCCCGACAGCCCTCCATGCTGCGCTGCGCCAAACGGGTGCAGGGCGCACACGGATATGCACCGATACGAAGCATGCGCGCGGATGCGCACGGACCGGCCGCTCCACCGCATCGCGCCTTCGCACCGCCCTCCTTCCCTATGAATCGCAAGGGAATTTCCCCCAACACATCGCGCCTCGACATACCTGGCATGGACTTTGCTTAATTGCCTGTGTGCGGGTGCAAACCCGGCCAGACAACGTGAGCAGTACCGGCAATGGCGCCCCGACCGAAAGGTCCAGGGCGCCGTTTGTCTTTTGAAATCCGAAAATCCAAGCCTGGGGAAATCCCATGAATGCAGCGGCCACATCCGAATCCTTGCAGACGCTGATTGTCATCGGCAACGGCATGGTGGGCCATCATTGCGTCGAGCAATTGATCGCCCGCGGCGCCCTCGAGCGCTATCGCATCACCATCTTTGGCGAAGAAGCCCGCCGCGCCTATGACCGCGTCCATCTGTCCGAGTACCTGAACGGGCGCGACGCCGAGTCGATGGCGCTGGGCGAGGCCTCGCTGTATGAGCAGGACGGCGTGACGCTGCGCCTGGGCGAGCCCGTGCTGGACATCGACAGCCACGCCCGGGAAGTCATCACCGCCAATGGCCGCTTTGCCTACGACAAGCTGGTGCTGGCGACGGGCTCCTATCCCTTCGTGCCGCCCATCGCGGGCGCCGAGGGCAATTCGCGCCTGGTGTATCGCAGCATCGACGACCTGGACCTGATCCGCGAAGCCGCCAGCGGCGCACGGCGTGGTGTGGTCGTGGGCGGCGGCCTGTTGGGGCTGGAAGCCGCCAATGCGCTCAAATCCCTGAATCTGGAAGCCCACGTGGTCGAGTTCGCGCCGCGCCTGATGCCGGTGCAATTGGACGAGGCCGGCGGCGCGGCGCTGAAGGCGCGCATCGAGGCGCTGGGCGTGGGTGTGCACCTATCGCGCGCCACGCAGGACATCAAACCGGGCACGCAATACCGCTACCGCATGCGTTTTGCCGAAGGCGCCCCGCTGGAAACCGACCTGATCGTGTTCTCGGCCGGGATCCGTCCGCAGGTGTTCCTGGCGCGCAAGGCCGGGCTGGCGTTGGCCGAGCGTGGCGGCGTCGCCATCGACGACCGCTGCCGCAGCAGCGACGAACACATCTACGCCATCGGCGAATGCGCATCGTGGAACGGCACGGTATTCGGTCTGGTTGCCCCCGGCTACCAGATGGCCCGCATCGTCGCGGCCGAGCTATGCGGCGCGCCGGAACAGGCGTTTTCGGGCGCCGACATGTCCACGAAGCTCAAGCTGTTGGGCGTGGATGTGGGGTCGATTGGCGACGCGCACGGCGCCACACCCGGCTCGCGCAGCTACCGCTTCATCGACGAGGCCGGTTCCAGCTACCGCCGCCTGGTGATCTCCGAGGACGGCAAGCGCGTGCTGGGCGCGGTGCTGGTGGGCGACAACAGCTATTACGACACGCTGCTGCAATACGCGCAGAACGGCATCGCACCGCCCGCCGATCCGTCCAGCCTGATCCTGCCGCAAGGCCAGGCCGCGCCGCTACTGGGCGTGGATGCCCTGCCCGCCACTGCCACGATCTGCTCCTGCCACAACGTCAGCAAGGGCGCCGTCTGCGACGCCATCGACGGCGGCTGTACGGACCTGGCGGGCGTCAAGGCCTGCACCAAAGCGGCCTCCGGCTGCGGCGGCTGCGCGGGCCTGCTCAAGCAGGTGGTCGAACACGAACTGGCCAGCCGCGGCGTCGTGGTGGACAAGAGCCTGTGCGAGCACTTTGCCTACACCCGCCAGGAGCTGTACGCGATCGTGCGCGTGAGCGGCGCCGAGACCTTCGAAGAAATCCTGGCCAGCCACGGCCGTGGCCACGTCGGCTGCGAGATCTGCAAGCCCGCCATCGGCTCGATCCTGGCGTCCTGCTGGAACCGGCCCATCCAGGACCCGCACCTGGTGCCGCTGCAGGATACCAATGACACCTTCATGGCCAACATGCAGAAGAACGGCACCTACTCGGTGGTGCCGCGCATGCCGGCCGGCGAAGTCACGCCGGACGGCCTGATCGCCGTCGGCATGGTCGCCAAGAAATACAACCTGTACGTCAAGGTGACGGGCGGCCAGCGCATCGACCTGTTCGGCGCGCAACTGCACGAGCTGCCCGGCATCTGGTCGGAACTGATCGCCGCCGGCTTCGAGACGGGCCACGCCTACGGCAAGTCCACCCGCACCGTGAAGTCCTGCGTCGGCAGCACCTGGTGCCGCTTCGGCGTGCAGGACAGCGTGAAGATGGCGCTGGACATCGAGCACCGCTACAAAGGCCTGCGCGCGCCGCACAAGCTGAAGTTCGCCGTGTCCGGCTGCACCCGCGAATGCGCCGAGGCGCAAAGCAAGGACATCGGCGTCATCGCCACCGAGAACGGCTGGAACCTGTACGTGTGCGGCAACGGCGGCATGCGTCCGCGCCACGCCGAGCTCTTTGCCACCGACCTGGACGACGCCACCCTCATCCGCTACATCGACCGCGTGCTGATGTTCTACATCCGCACGGCCGACAAGCTGCAACGCACGTCGGTGTGGCGCGAGTCGCTGGAAGGCGGGCTGGACTATCTGAAGGCGGTCGTGATCGACGACAGCCTGGGTCTGGGCGCCGAGCTTGAAGCACAGATGCAATTGGTGGTGGACCGCTACGAATGCGAGTGGGCCAACGCCCTCAGCGATCCCGAAAAGCTCAAGCGCTTCCGCACCTTCGTCAACGACAGCCAGGGCGACCCCGACATCCAGTTCGTGCAGGAACGCGGCCAGCCCCGTCCGGCCCCGGCGCGCGCCGTCCAGCGCGTCATCCCGATTGCCGAGGAGATCGTCTGATGGCCGCCCTGCCCAACACCCAACCCGCCTGGCGCCATGCGTGCAACCGCCAGGACCTCGTCGCCAACTCCGGCGTCGTCGCCCTGGTCGACGGTGCGCAGGTCGCGCTGTTCTACCTGCCCGACGCCGCGGGCCAGACGCTGTATGCCGTGTCGAACCGCGACCCGAAGTCCGGCGCCAACGTCATCGGCCGTGGAATCGTGGGCCAGCTGGCCGGCGACCTGGTGGTGGCGTCTCCGCTCTACAAGCAGCACTTCCGGCTGGCGGACGGCAGCTGCGTGCGATTTCCCGAGCAGCGCCTGCAGACCTGGCAGGTGCGCTTGAACGGCGACGCGGTCGAAATCGCCTGACGATCGCCGCAAACGTATTCATCACATCAGCACAGCAACAGGAAACATCATGTCCTACCTCGCTCCCTCCGAGTTCGTCACCAAGATGGTGGATGCCGGCGAATCGAAGCTCTACATGGCAACCCGCGACGTCCTGATCCGCGCCTTCATGGCCGGCGCCATCCTCGCGATTGCCGCGGTATTCGCCGTCACCGTCACAGTGCAGACCGGCTCGCCCATCCTGGGCGCCGCGCTCTTTCCCGTCGGGTTCTGCATCCTGTACCTGATGGGCTTCGACCTCCTGACGGGCGTATTCGTGCTGACCCCGCTGGCGCTCTTCGACAAGCGGCCCGGCGTCACGATGGGCGGCATCCTCAAGCACTGGGGCAAGGTCTTCGTGGGCAACTTCCTGGGCGCGCTGACCGTCGCCGTGCTGATGGCCATCGTCTTCACGTACGGCTTTTCGGTGCCGCCCAACAAGGTCGGCCAGGTCATCTCGCACATCGGCGAAGACCGCACGCTGGGCTACAAGGAATACGGCGCGGGCGGCATGCTGACCATCTTCATCCGCGGCGTGCTGTGCAATTGGATGGTGTCGCTGGGCGTTGTGGGCGCCATGATCTCGACCACCGTCAGCGGCAAGGTCATCGCCATGTGGATGCCCGTCATGCTGTTCTTCGCGATGGGCTTCGAGCACTCCATCGTCAACATGTTCCTGTTCCCGTCGGCCATGATCATGGGCGGCAATTTCTCGATCATGGACTACATGATCTGGAACGAGATCCCGGTCGTGCTGGGTAACCTGATCGGCGGCATCTCGCTGACGGGCCTGACGCTCTACACCACGCACATGAAGACCGCGCCCAAGCGCCGTTTCAACTGATCGCTTCAGCATGGACGGCTACTCTCCCGCCGCGCCCGCCGCTTCGTTGAAAGTGGCGGTGGGCCAGCACACCGATCCCGGCGTCAAGTCCGTCAACCAGGACTTCCACGGGCTGTGCGTGCCGGGCGAGCCGCTGCTGGGCGCCAAGGGCATCGCCATCGCGCTGGCCGACGGCATCAGCAGCAGCAACGTCAGCCACATCGCCAGCGAGACGGCGGTGGCCAGCTTCCTGGAAGACTATTACTGCACGCCCGAAACCTGGTCCGTGAAGAAGTCGGCCCAGAAGGTGCTCAGCGCGGCCAACGCCTGGCTGCATTCGCAAAGCCGCCAGCGCCATGGGCAGGACCAGGACAGCGGCTACGTCTGCACGCTGACCGTGATGGTGCTGAAAGGCGCCACCGCGCACATCCTGCATATCGGCGACGCGCGCATCTATCGCCTGCGGGACGGCACGGTCGAGCAGCTGACCGAGGACCACCGCGTCTGGGTTGCGCACGACAAAAGTTACCTGGGCCGCGCGCTGGGCCTGGCGCCGCATCTGGAAATCGACTATCACACCCAGGCCGTGGAACCGGGCGACGTGTTCCTGCTGGCGACCGATGGCGTGTATGAGCATGTCGGCGACGACGATCTGCGCGAGGCCGTGGCCGCCAACGCCGGCGATCTGGACGCCGCCGCGCGCGCATTGGTCGCGCTGGCGCTTGCCCGCGGCAGCGACGACAACCTGACCGTGCAGATCGTGCGCGTCGACGCCCTGCCCGCGCGCCAGGCGGCGGAAATGGCCCAATATTCCGGCAGCCTGCCCTGTCCGCCGTTGCTGGATGTGGGTCAGACGTTCGAAGGCTTTCGCATCACGGACGAACTGCGCGCCAGCAGCCGCAGCCACGTTTACCTGGCCGAAGACCTCGACAGCGGCGACACCGTCGTCATCAAGATTCCATCTTTGGACCTGCGGCACGACCCCGCCTATCTGGAACGCCTCTTGACCGAGGAATGGCTGGCGCGCCGCATCGACAGCCGTCACGTCGTGCGCGCCTGGCCGCGCACGCGGCAGCGCCGCTCGCTCTACACCGTCAGCGAATACATCGAAGGGCGCACGCTGACGCAATGGATGGCGGCCAATCCGCGTCCGGCGCTGGAACCGGCAATCGCCATCATCGAGCAGATCGCACGCGGCCTGCAGGCGTTTCACCGGCTGGAGATCGTGCATCAGGATCTGCGGCCGGACAACATCCTGATCACGCCCGACGGCACGGCAAAGATCATCGATCTGGGCTCGGCCCGCACGGCCGGCATCCAGGAACTGGGGGCCGATGGCGACGACGCCATGCCGGTGCTGGGCACTGCCCAATATGCGGCGCCCGAATACTTCCTGGGCGAAGCCGGCACGACGCGGTCCGACATCTATTCGCTGGCCGCGATCCTGTATCAGATGCTGTCCGGCCGCCTGCCGTACGGCGCCGAGGTGGCGCGCTCGCGCAGCCGCGCCGCGCAACTGCGGCTGACGTACGTGTCCGTCCTGGATCGGGAACGCGAGATCCCAGCCTGGATCGACAGCGTGCTCAGCCGCGCCTTGCATCCCGACCCGCAGCACCGCACGCCCGAGCTGTCCGAATTCACGCACGCGCTGCGCAATCCGCCCGACGTGCGCGGCGGCGAACGCCTGCCCCTCTTGGAACGCAATCCGGTGGCTTTCTGGAAAGGCCTGAGCCTGATCCTGGCCATCGTGATCGTGATCCAGGCCCTGACCTCCTGAAACGAGACGACCATGCCCGCCACGAATCCCCCCGTGTCCCTGATCGGCGCCGGCCCCGGCGACCCTGAGCTGCTGACCCTGAAAGCCGTCAAGGCGCTTGCCCGGGCCGATGTGGTCCTGGTCGACGACCTGGTCAACCCGGAGATCCTGCAGCACTGCCCCAACGCCCGCATCGTGCGCGTGGGCAAGCGCGGGGGCTGCCGCTCCACGCCGCAGGACTTCATCCAGCGCCTGATGCTGCGCTACGCCCGCCAGGGGCTGCGCGTGGCTCGGCTCAAGGGCGGCGACCCCTGCATCTTTGGCCGTGGCGGCGAGGAAGCGCAGTGGCTCAGCGACCACGGCGTCGCCTGCGAGATCGTGAACGGCATCACCGCCGGGCTGGCCGCGGCAACGTCGGCCGGGATCCCGCTGACGCAGCGTGGCATGGCCCAGGGCGTTACACTCATCACCGCGCATTCACAGGACGGCGCAACGCCCGACTGGTCTGGCCTGGCACGCAGCGGCACGACGCTGGTGGTCTACATGGGCGTGGCAAAGGTGCACGACATGACCGCCCAGTTGCTGGCGGCGGGCATGGCGCCGGACACGCCGGTAGCGATGATCGAGCGCGCGTCGCTTCCCGGCCAGCGGGTCTGTCCGTCGACGCTGGCCAGCATGGCGTCCGATGCCCAGACCTTCCGGTTGCGCAGCCCTGCCGTGCTGGTCATCGGCGAAGTTGCCGCCTGCCGGATGTTCGGCGTGCTGGACGACGCGGGCGGCGTGCTTGCGCCGCAACGCCGGACGGCCTGATTCCCACGAAGACACCGCGCCTCACCCCGCATAGAGATACCGATGGCCGAACGCCACATGCCGCCGCCGCTGCGTTTCCTGCTCGCCGCCCGCCGCAGCGAGCTTCAGGGACTGGAAGTCCTGGCCGCCACCTGCGACCTGGTGCTGCGCATCAGCGCGCTGGTGCACGCGCTGCAAAAGGAGCGGGGCTACTCCAACCTGACCCTAAGCATCGCCGCGGACCGTCTGCAGCCGGTGCTGGCCGGCCTGTCGAGCGACGCGCAGGCCGTGGAAGCCGGTGTACGCACACTTCTCGATGGGCTGGAGTCCGACCCCGCGAGCGGCAGTGGCCGGGCACGCCTGCTCAATTGCATCGCCTACGCGCTCTTCCGGCTGGACGAGCTGCCGGCCTTGCGCCGCGAAGTCCGCGACGGGCGCGTGGCGGTGGAAGATGCCGATACCCGATTCACCCAGGTGATCGGCAGCCTGCTTGCAGTGGTCTTTGAAGCCGCCGACTCTTCACTCGATCCGGATGTCACGCGCCTATTGGTGGCGCTGTTGAATTTCATGCAGGGCAAGGAACTGAGCGGCCAGGAGCGCGCCTGTGGCGTCATGGGCTTTACAGCCGGCTGGTTCGACGACGCCCGCAAGGCGCGCATGCTGGGCCTCGCGGCCAACCAGGCCCGCAGCTTCGGCGTCTACACGCAGTATGTGCAGGGTGCGCCACTGCAAGCGTGGGACCAGGTCCAGCAGCAGGCGCAACCCGTGCAACGCATGCGCGACATGGCGCAGCACACGTCGGACGCGCAGCGCGTCGACAGCGGCCTGGCCGAGTTGTGGTTCGACCTGTGCACCGCGCGCATCGACGCCATGCGCAACGTTGAAACCCAATTGGCGCAGGAACTGGCGCAGCAGTGCGCCCGGCGCATCGCCGACACCCGCCAGGAGCTGGACGACCGCCGCCTCCTGCTTAGCCGCTACACCGATCATGCCAGTGGCCGGGCCCCCAGCATGGTGTTCAGCGTGCAGAGCCGCATCCTGGATGTGCCGCCCGAGGACGGCGTGGGCGGCGAGCTGGAACGGTCGATTCTGGACATGATGCGCGAGCAGACACTGCGCATGCAGCACGCCGACGATGCGCTGACCAGCGTGCGGGGCGCGCTGGACGACAGGAAACGCATCGACCGCGCCAAGCTGCTGTTGATCAGCCGCTACGGCCTGACCGAGCAGGCGGCGCACGAACGCCTGCAACGCGCGGCGATGGACGGCGGCCTGTCGCTGGCAGACGTGGCGCGGCAGATCATCGCGCAGCTGGGCGGCAACTGAACCCTGCCCCTAGCGGAACACGCGCTGGACCAGGCTGACGATGGCCGCCACCAGCGCCACACCCGCAACGATTCGGAAATGATCCAGGCTGGCCAGCAGCACCGACTGCTGGTCCAGCAGTTGCGCGATCTGCGCCGTGGCAAGCTGCCGCGCCTGTGCTGGCCCCACGGCCGCGGTGAAATAGGCGGTCAGCTGCGCCATCGCCGCCTCGAACTGCGCGTTGCCGGTCGCAATGCTTTCCCGCAGCACCGTGTAATGCCGCAACGTGAACCACTGCTGCCCGATGGTGGCCAGCATGATCCCCAGCGCCTGGCCGACCTGCGCCAGCATGTTCTTGACCTGTTGCGCATGGGCGAACACCGCCGGGTCGCCCGTCAGGCCGGTAAAGGTCTGCATCGCGGTCGTGGGCATGAGCGTCATGATGAACATGCCGTAGCAGGCCAGCGCGGGAAACACGTCCGTCCACATGTTGGCCGTGGGCGTCAGGCGCGACATCCACACCCCGAACGCCGCCAGCGCCAGAAAGCCGGTCACGAAGAATTTGCGCGGCGAGGGCCAGCGCGGCAGCAATTGCGACATCACGGCCCAGGTCAGCACGCCCGCCCCCAATCCCAGCGCAAAGAATTTGCCCGCGGTGACCCAGGCCTGCCCCAACGCGCGCTGCAGCATCACCGGCACCAGGTAGCCATTGGCGCCGAGCATCACGTAGCAGACCGTGAAGAGCGCCAGTCCGCAGAGAAACCGCGCTTCGTTCATGCCGCCCAGCCGGAGCAGCGGCGCGCCGTTGCGCGTTTCCGACCACACGAAGTAACCCAGCGCGGCCACCCCCGCCGCAGCCGACAGCGCCAGGAGGCTGCCGTGGCTGAAGAAGTCGTAATAGGCGCGCTGCAACGCATGCAGCACCAGGAAGCTGCCCGCGCCCAGTGCGGCGATCGGCAGCAGGCGCACGTTGCCGGCCAGGACAGATCCCGCCTCGCGTCCCGGCATGGCCAGCAAGACGGGCGCCATCGCCAGCACCGACAGCGCCGCGATCAGCCAGAACATCAACGGCCAGCCATCGTGCTCGACCGCCATCGCGGCCAGCCAGGGTGCCAGCGCGGTCCCCAGGCACAGACCGGTCGCCAATGCCTTGATGCCCAGAAAGCGCGCGGGGCTGGGCGGAATCAGGTTGACGGTCAGACGGGACGAGGTAAGCATCGCTGCGCAGCCGAGCGCCATCAACACGCGCCCCCACAGGAATTGCGCCGGGTCCTGCGCCAGCGCGCAGACCGCCGCGCCCATGCCCGCGGCGGCCAGAGAGGCCAGTAGGTAGGCGCGCAAGCCCAGCCGATGCGTAAGCCAGCCCTGCAACGCGATCATCATCACCGCCACGCAGGCGTAGATAAGCGCGATGTGGGTGTACTCCTCGGGGCTGGCGCCGATTTCGCCCATGATGGGCGCCGCGCCGAACGTGGCCATGCCGTTCTGCAGGAAGTCGATGAACGTCAGCGCGCCGATGACGAGGAGCAGCGGGACGGAAGGCTTGGGTTGGGACATGGTTCACAGCCCAGGCTGTATATGCCTAGGCAGATAAATGGATAAAAAAAAGCGCCCGGCAAATTACGCCGGCCGCGCGTTGATCAGGATCCGCGAGAGCAGCTTGTGCAGCACTTGCGCCTCTGCCTCGGTAAACCCGCCCAGCAGCCGGCGAAACGCGACTTCGGTGGCTTGACGCGCTTGCGGAAAAGCCGCCTTGCCCTGTTCGGTCAGCTCGATCAGCGAACTGCGGCGGTCGGATTCGTTTTCGACCCGGCGAATGAAGCCCTTGGCCACAATCCGATCCAGCAATCGGGTCATGGCGCCCGAGTCATAGGACAGCACACGGCAGAAGTCACTGAGCGTGCGGCCCCACCCCTTGACGATGCAATTGAGCACGACGTACTGCTGCACGGTGATCTGCAACGGGGCCAGATCGCGGTCCAGTGCGTCCAGAATGCCGTTACGCACCGAAGTCACGAGGAATCCCAGTTCGCCGGTGCACAGTTCGTCCAGCACGGAAGGAGTTGCGTTGCTCATGATGGGCCCGGCGCGCCGCCGTCGATATCAATGGCGGAATATTAGCTGCCTAGGCAGCTATCTAGCAAGCGGAATCTGCCGATGCGTGGCGAATTCTGCACTAACCGATCCCAATCCGCCGCGCGCCCTCGCGGAACAGCGCCTGCGTGTCGGGCTCCAGCCGGAATGACGCCAGGAAGTCGTCGACGCGGTAGGTCGCCTGCGCCTTGCGGATGGCGGGCAGAAACCCCAGCGCCTCGTCGGTGCGGCCGGCCAGCGACAGGCAGCATGCGGCTATCGCCAGGATGTGCACGTGCGCGTTGGGGCGCGCGGCGGCCTTGATCGCCCATCCGGCCGCCTCGTCGATCCGGCCCAGCCGCACCAGCGCCAGTGCGCGCACGGCCAGCATGCCGAACAGCAGCGGATCGAAAGGGCTCAAGTGGCGAGAGTGATCGGATGCGCCGATGGCGGCTTGCGCATCGCCCATCTGGCAGTCGACGAAGCCCAGCGTGTAATGGCCCAGCGCGAAGTTCGGGCTGAGGTCCACGGCGATCTTCAGTTCACTGACCGACTGATCCTGGCTGCCGCGCAGCCACAGCGCACGCCCCATCGCCCAATGCGCCGCCGGATCGCGGTCATCGGCGATCAGGCTCTGGCCGGCGGTTTCGAACGCCCGGTCGATGGCATCGCCCTGCTCGTCCCATCGCTGGAACGCGGTCTGCCAATGCGTGAACGACAAGCCCGCATAGGCCCGCGAAAACGTCGGATCCAGCCGCACCGCCATCTCGAAGAAATGCCGGGCCTGCTCATTGTCGGTACGGTTGAACCGGTACATATGCCATAAGCCGCGGTGATGCGCCTGCCACGCGTCCAGCGAATTGGGCGGCGTCAGGATGGCGCGGTTGCGCTCGGCCGCCTCGATCTCGATGTCGACGGACGCCACGATCCGGTTGCCGATCTCGTCCAGCGCCAGCAAGGCGTCATCGAACGGGTGATCCAGGACATCGGCCCAGACAATGCGCGCCGTGCGTGAATCGACCAGTTGCACGTCCACGGCAAGACGCTGACCGTGCCGCCGCAGCGAACCGCTGACCACATAATCCACGTTGAGCGTGCGGCCCGCTTCCTCCGGTCCGACGCTGCGCTGATCCAGCGCAAACACGGTGCCCTGCGCAATGACGAACAGACTGCGCAGCTTTGCCAGCCGCGCGATGACGTCAAAGGCCAGGCCATCCGCCAATCCGCCCCGTACGCCGGCCTGCGCGGACCGGTCCACGAACGGCATGACCGCGATGGATGCCCGTCCGCGCCGGTCCGGGGGGATCTCGGAAAGGCGGGAAAGCAAATCCGCTTCGGGCGGCGGCTGAAAAGGCGGATCGGCCAAGCTCTGCGCGGCTGATTCCGGCATCGTCGTCGCCGCCGGATCCGGCGCTTGGCCCATGGCCTGCCCCAACGACTGCACGCCGCCCGCCCGCCGGGCACGCACGTCACGCCACGCCTCGCGCAGGGGCCGCCCGTCCAGCCCCTCGGCCTCAAACGCGCGCACGGCCGCAG